>CACYDY010000325.1 GCA_902773245.1 uncultured Ruminococcus sp. | reverse complement strand
TCGAAACTCCAAAGCTGAAAAAACGACTGATTGCCTCATTGGGATTTCTGTTGGTATTAATGTATTTTTCCATGGGTCATGCTATGCTGTCGCTTCCGCTGCCAAGCTTTTTTGACGGCAACTTCGCTGCTTTGGGAATTGTTCAAATGCTTTTGGCGATCGTTGTAATGGTTATCAATCAAAAGTTTTTTATAAGCGGATTTACTGCCCTTTTGCACAAAAGTCCGAATATGGATACTCTCGTAGCCCTTGGTTCGGCAGCTTCCTTTGGATACAGTGTCTATGTTCTTTTTGCGGTGACGGCAGCCGTTTCGTCGGGCGACGCAAAAGCTGCGTCGGAGTTTGTGCATGATTTTTATTTTGAATCCGCTGCTATGATATTAACACTAATAACCGTCGGAAAAATGCTTGAATCTCGCTCCAAAGGAAAAACCACGGACGCTTTAAAGGGTCTGATAGCTTTAACGCCGAAAAAAGCTGCGGTCGAGATCGACGGAGAAGAGAAGATCATCAACGCAGACGACGTCAAAAAAGGAGATATTTTTGTTGTTCGCCCCGGAGAAAGCATTCCCGTTGACGGAATTGTGATAAGCGGTGAAAGCGCCGTCAACGAGTCCGCTCTGACAGGGGAGAGCATTCCCGTTGACAAAAAGAGCGGTGACAGCGTTTCGGCGGCGACCGTCAACAGCTCGGGTGTTCTGCGCTGCGAAGCGACGAGAGTCGGCGAGGATACTACTCTTTCTCAGATCATAAAAACAGTCAGTGACGCTGCCGCTACAAAAGCGCCTATTGCAAAAGCTGCGGACACGGTTTCGGGTGTTTTTGTTCCGATTGTCATGGGGATTTCGCTGCTGACTCTTTTGGTGTGGCTTCTGGTTGGACAAACGGTCGGTTTTTCGATCGCGCGAGCAGTTTCGGTGTTGGTAATAAGCTGTCCGTGCGCGTTGGGGCTTGCCACTCCCGTTGCGATAATGGTCGGCAGCGGAATAGGCGCAAAAAACGGTATTCTGTTCAAAACGGCTCAGTCGCTTGAAGCGGCAGGAAAAACACAGATCGCCGCACTGGACAAAACAGGAACTATCACAAACGGAACGCCCGAAGTGACGGATATTATCACAGCGCACGCAATTACCGAAAACGAGCTTTTAAAGGCGGCATTATCACTTGAAAAAAACAGCGAACACCCGCTTGCGAAAGCCGTTGCGAAAAAAGCGGAGGAAAGCGGCATAAAACCCATGAGTGTTGATAATTTCAAGGCTCTTACAGGCAGCGGAGTTACCGCAAAGAACGGTACCGATACGCTGACGGGCGGAAATGCCGAATTGATAAGCCGTATCGCAAAAATCCCAAAGGAGCTTGAAGCAAAAGGCGAAGAGCTGTCACAGCAGGGAAAAACACCGCTGTACTTTGCAAAAAACAGCAGAGTTTTAGGTTTGATAGCCGTTGCTGATACTATCAGAGAGGACAGTATAAAAGCAATTGCCGAACTCAAAAACATGGGAATAAAGGTCGTAATGCTGACGGGAGATAACAAAAAAACAGCCGATGTTATCGGCAAAATGGCAGGCGTTGACGATATAGCGGCGCAGGTTATGCCGTCGGATAAGGAAAAAATAATCCGACAGCTGAGCGCTTTAGGAAAAACCGCCATGATAGGCGACGGAATCAACGACGCACCCGCGCTGACGGCAGCCGATGTGGGAATTGCCGTCGGAGGAGGAACGGATATAGCCATAGATGCGGCTGACGTTGTTCTTATGAAAAACAGACTCAGCGATGCGGCGGCAGCGATAAGACTGAGCCGAAAGACGCTGAAAAATATTCACGAGAATCTTTTTTGGGCATTTATCTACAACATAATAGGAATCCCGCTTGCCGCAGGGGTATACATCAAGCTGTTTAACTGGGAGATGAACCCGATGTTTGGCGCGGCGGCGATGAGCTTGTCGAGCTTTTGTGTTGTTATGAATGCGTTAAGACTGAACCTTTTTGACATAAGAAAATCAAAGGGTGATAAAAAAATAAATTCTGTCGGAGAAATAAAAATTGAAAAGGAGCAAAAAACAATGGAACTTACATTGAACGTAAAAGGCATGATGTGTCCTCACTGCGAGGCAACGGTAAAGAAAGCGCTGGAGAGCTTTAATGAGGTTGAAAATGCCGAGGTGAGCCACGAGAAAGGAACTGCGGTCGTTAAGCTTTGCGGTGAAATTGATGTTGGGGCGCTCAAGCAGGCAGTAGCTGACAAGGGCTATGAGGTAGAATAAAATATAAAAATTTAACCACACTCGAAGTAGCTTCGGGTGTGGTTTTTTGTAAATATTATACAATCTCAACCTTGTATTCTTTGAACCAGTAGTCTAACTGCGTTATATACGCCAGAATCTGCGGCGCTCTCATCAGCTGTCCGTACCACGGTGACGATATCTCGTTCGGATTCTCTATGATAGCCAGCACTCCGTTTTTGTCTAATAATTCATGGAGAGGTGAGGTTTTGTCGCCTATTACATTCATTGCCCCTTGTGATGTGAGCTTTAAGTACAGCGGATTGTGGGTTTTCGGATAAGGACTCTTTTTTCGCCATGTGATTTTTTCGGGGAGCATATCGGAAAATGCTTTGCGCACAATTCCTTTTTCACGCCCGTTGAGCGCTTTTAATTCCCACGGCATATTGAATGCATAGCTGACGATTCTGTAGTCGCAGAACGGAACACGAACTTCAAGTCCGTTATACATCGAGCAGCGATCCTTTCTGTCAAGAAGCGTCTGCATGAACCAGTTGAAATTCAGCATGAACATCTCTCGCATTCGTTTTTGATGAGGTGTGTCCGACGGGAGAAAATCGGTTTCACGGCAGGTTTTTAAATATCTCTCATGAACGTACTCTTCGCCTTTTGGCAGCGCTCCGTTTTTTAATATGCTTCTTCTGATTTCCTGTGATCTCGACCACGGAAAGCATTCTTCAAACAGGATATCGTTGTTGTGATACCACGGATATCCTCCGAAAAGTTCATCGGCGCATTCTCCAGAGAGCGCAGCGGTGAAGTCTTTTTTCACCTCTTTGCAGAATAACAGCAGGGAAGAGTCCACGTCAACCATTCCCGGAAGATCACGGGCTTTTACTGCGTCGAACAGCGCATTGTACAAGTCGGTGTTGTCGATAATAACTTGATGATGATTCGAACCGATATGCTCAGTCATGATATCAATGAAGTCTTCGTCAGAATTAGGCTGGAACAGGCTTTTTTGGAAATACTTTTTGTTGTCTGTGTAATTAACGGAATAAGTATCCAAAATCTTTCCTTTTCTTTTGAAATAGTTCGACGCCACATTTGAAATAATGCTGCTGTCAAGACCGCCCGAAAGGAATGTGCAAAGCGGAACATCGCTGATCAGCTGGCGTTCGATTGCGTCCGTAAGCAGAAAGCGAACATGTTCGATCGTTTGATTTTTGTTGTGAGTGTGTTCCCGGGCTTTGATTTTGAAATAACGTTTTTTTGTCAGCTTTCCGTCTTTGTACAAACAGCATTCGCCGGGGAGAAGCTCGCCGACTCCTTTGAAAATGCCGCCGCCGTTGGTGCGTCCGGGGCCTAAAAAGAATAATTCCATTAAGCCTTGTTCGTCTATTTGGGGCTTTACTATGGGATTGGCAAGCAGCGACTTTATTTCGGAAGCAAAAAGAAGCCCTGAGTCGTATTGATAATAGAAAAACGGTTTTACGCCGATAGGGTCACGAGCCATGAAGAGTGATCTGTCTTTTGAATCGAAAACGGTAAATGCAAAAATTCCGTTGAGTTTGTTAATGCATTCGCCGCCCCAGTGAATATAGCTTTTTAGCAGGACCTCGGTATCGGAATGTCCCGCAAAATCATAGCCGTATTTTTCCAGTTCCTCACGCAGTTCGTTTGTATTGTACAGTTCACCGTTGTAAACGATCGTGACGCAGCGATCTCCGAGATGTCGGGTCATAGGTTGTTTTCCTGTTTCGGGGTCGATGACGGTCAGTCGTCTGTGCAGCAGACAAACGTTGTTGTCAAGATACATTCCGTGTTCGTCGGGACCTCGTCTGCACAGGGTTTGACTCATTTTGTTGATAATATCAACATTATCACTGATTTTTTCTTTGTCGGAATACCAGCCAGCTATACCACACATAGAAATACCTCCTCGTATTAAAAAAGAACTGTATACAACTTAAAAATTTGTTCGTGTCGACCCAAGTGTTTGGTTCTATTTTACATTATTGACGTCACCCATACCCCCAACCATCTTTCCCGCAATGTCCCAACTTAAGGATTTGATCTATAAGTTGTATGGATAACTTCATTCCATATATAAGCTTTTTCTTATAATCAACTTTTGCCCTCTATCGCCGGGCGTTCGTCCGGTCGCCTTGATATGGCTCTCTCCGTTTTTCAAAGTCTAACTCTGTAGAGCTTCCAACGCTTAACTTGGGACATTGCCCTTTCCCGGCGGAAAAGGGGGCTAAAGGGTGGAGGGCTTCGCCC
>CACYDY010000324.1 GCA_902773245.1 uncultured Ruminococcus sp. | reverse complement strand
GAAAGCTTCCGCTCCTCGGCTGCCTACTATAATTATTCACTAAGGCTTTGCGGGCGCACGCCCACAGGTAATACCTCCATACTTTTTTGTAATGGTAAGCAGGCTTTCGCTCCTCGGCTGCCTGCCGAATTATTCACCAAGGAAAACAGCCGTGCCGCCTTATGACAGCACAGCCGATATTTAGACAATTATTCATTCAAAAACTTGATCAGATTATCCATGACCTCTTCTGCGTCGGTTCTGCCGATCTGATATATTGCTTCAAGGTGATCGGGGTTTGTATCGGTTCTTGAAATGTTCAGCTCTTCCTTGGGACGAATCAGAAAAACATTTCCCAATTTTTCTTCCAAAGCAACATAAGCTTTTTCGTCATTATACATTTTCGGGCGGAAACGCACTGCTTTCAAAAACTCGGGATATTTTCTGTAAATAATCTCGTTAGCGCCCAGCCTCTCGTCTGTTTTCAAATAGCTGTCCGCTCTGGTTTCTACCACAACATTTTTAGTGAATCCCATATTTTGAAACGCTCTGAGCGGAATACTGTCGGTTACTCCTCCGTCAAGCAGCTTTTTTCCTCCGACCTCAACTATTTTTGAAACTACCGGCATTGATGCCGAGGCTCTCAAATATTCCATCTGATCGGGGTCTTTGAGATCGTTGAGCTTAATGTATTCGCTTTCGCCCGTTTCTACGTTTGCGGCAACAACATAAAACTCCGTGTCCGAGTTTTTGAATGTTTCGTTGTCAAACGGATCGAGTTTCCACGGGATTTCGTTGTAACAAAACTCCTTTCCCACGATGTCGCCTGTTTTCATAAATGACTGCATACTCATGAAACGCTTGTCGGGCGCATATTTTTTGTAATAACGGATATTTCTTCCGGGCTGATTCGAAACATAGCTTGCCCCATGTATTGCACCTGCCGAAACGCCGATAATACCGTCATATTTTATATTGTTCTCCATCATAACGTCAAGAACGCCCATTGTATAAGCCGCTCTCATCGCGCCGCCTTCAAGAACAAGTCCTGTTTTCATTGTACCACCTCACTGATATACAAAATCTTCCTTAAGTTTTCTCAGGCATTGCCTATCATCTCAAGAATATCGTCTTTGTCGTGAAATCCAAGCATTTTCGCTGCCGGCTTGCCGTTCTTAAAAAGCACGAGAAGAGGGATCGAACTAACTCCAAACTGCATTGCGAGCTGCATTTGCTCATCAACGTTAACCTTTCCTACCTTTACTCCGATATCGGAATCCGAAATATCCTCAATTATTGGCGCAAGCATTTGACACGGTCCGCACCAGTCCGCAAAAAAATCAACCAGCACAGGCTCGCTGCTTTGAAGCACCTCCTGCTCAAAATTATCACCGGTTATTTTTAAAGCCATAACAATCACCTTTTATTTTTAATTATTTAATAAGCAGGCTTCCGCTCGTCGGCTGCCCGCTAAAACTATATACTCACCATAGTTAGTATAGCAAATATGATCCGATATTTCAATATCATACCAATTAAAATTTTATGAATTTTTGATAGTATTTATCTATAACGGAAAAATGACGTTTATTAATTTTTTTGCAGCGCGATACCAAAAAATTACATATTTCTCTTGCAAATGGTTATCGTCTTATTGTATAATTAGGGGGATAGTGTGAAACACATAATTGGGTTTGCGCAATTCAGGCTTGCGTTCCCCGGTCGTTAACATAAAATCTCGGAAAGGAATTTTAAAATGAAAAAATTTCTAAAATCTTTTTTTGTATTTTTATTAATAATAGTTCTTTTTGCTGCCGCTGCAGCTTCTGCGGGGCTTGTGTATCTTACCGTTAATGAGTATAATCCTGCGGACACAGAAGATCTTGACTTCTACGGAACAGCTACCAAGGGACTGTCGCAAGGCGACACCGTCACCGTACTTACGTACAACATCGGTCATGGATTCAGCGACTCTTCACATGATTTCTTTCTTTACGGCGGAAAAACGGTAAAAACCGAAAGCTCGGATATTATCAATGAAAACCTGAACGGTATCACCGAAATTATAAACGAACAAAATGCCGACATTGATTTTCTTCAGGAGGTCGACATAGATTCAAAGCTTTCATACAACATAGATCAAGCAAGTTATATAACCAGCTCTATGGACAACAGCAACTTCTCTTTTGCTCCTAATCTTCTTTGCAGCTACATTCCCTATCCCGTTACCAATAATATCGGAAAAACGCACTCCGGAATAATGAACGTTAACAAATTCACAGTTGATTCTGCGCTCAGAAGCTCTCTCAAAAACAGCTATGAATGGCCTCAAAGCACTGTTCGGCATAAGTATTGTATGCTTATTGAAAGAACTCCGATCCAGGACAGCACAAAACAGCTTGTAACCATAAATTTGCAGTTTGACGGCGAAGATTCTTCCACCAACGAAGCTCAGTTCAAGGCTCTTTGTGAATTTATGCAGCTTGAATTTGCAAAGGGCAACTACGTTATTGCCGGCGGCGACTTTAACGGTATGCTCCCGAGCGTTAACAAAAACAAATATCCATCGGTGAACACCGAGTATTACGATCCTTCATCATTCACAACGGAACATCTCACCGAGGGCTGGAAATACTGCACAGACGACTCAACGCCGACCGCTCGTCTGATGAACGTACCTTATGACAAAAACAGTTCCGACAATCAGTTTTATGTTATTGACGGATTCATCACCTCTCCGAACACAATTGTTGAAAGCACAAAAACTATCGACACCGACTTCAGATGCAGCTCGCACAACCCTGTTTTGATAAAGGTAACGCTTGTCTGAGAGATTATCAAAATTAATCGATCATATAACCAATAACCAAAAAAGAGATTATCCGGAAGATAACCTCTTTTTTTCTTATTTCTTTTTTCCGTCCTTTTTTTCCTCTGCCTTTTTTGAACCCGAAAGAAAAGCAAAGAAGTAACCTCCGCCTACGATCAAAGCTCCGCCGATAATATTACCTAACGTAACGGGAATCAGGTTGCGTGTAAAAAATGTCAGCCAATTAAGTCCGTCCGCCGCAATATTATACTCATAAGAAGCAAAAATACCAGCCGGTATATAAAACATATTTGCGACACAGTGTTCATAGCCTGCAAGCACAAACACAAAAATAGGCGGATAAAGCCCCAGCACCTTGTCGGCGCCATTGCTCGCCCCAATAGTTATCCAAACTGCGATACAAACCAGAAAATTACACAGCACACCTCGTATGAATGCATCGGAAAAGCTGAGCGACGTTTTCGCCGCAGCAGTCGACGCAAGAACCTCTGCAAGCTTTCCGCCGTAAAGGCTTGGAGTGTGTCCGTAAACAAACATTGCAGCTATGAAGATCGAACCTAAAAGATTACCTATGTACACTATGGCAAGACATTTCAAGTACGCCAAAAAGCTGACTTCTTTTTTCAGAACCGAAACAAGAATCAGACAATTGCCCGTGAAAAGCTCGCTTCCTGCAAGAACCACCATTACAAGCCCCGCAGGGAATATCATCGAATTGATCAGCCTTGAAACCGACGCATTGTCCGCCATACATGACGCTATCGTTGCGGACGCGCCGGCTATTGCTATGAACATTCCCGCAAACAATGACAGCACAAACATTTTGGCTATCGGCGTATTGGCTTTGTTTTTGCCGACCGAAACATATTTCTCGGCGATCTGAACAGGTGAAAGCATAAAAATTCCTCCTCGATTTTGATGTATGATCGTAAATTACACCCGAATATAAAATTTTTCAAAGCTTTAATTAGTATAACACAAAATTAGACAAATTTCCACATAAATTTTTTATCATCGAAGAAATTTTTAATAAATTGCTTATCAATGATTTTGCCGTAACCAATTTACTCGACAAGTCATGCCCATCGCTGCATGAAATGAAAACTTACATATTCAAGCCGGCTATCCACGCTGCCGTTGCGGCTATTACGATCACTCCGATAATTATACAGATCGTTGCGAGAATATTTGTTTTTCTGCTTTTGTTCAGCCTGTCAAGCGAATAATCGGGTTCGGGAGCAAAGACTATTGAATGAGTTATCACCGTTTCGGGAAGTTCAACCGACGTGTCGGGGCTTATGTCGATATTTCCAAGCAGCTCGCTTCCAAGCATTTTGTCGATTTCTTCGGGTTCATCGGGCAGTATTGCGATATACTTGTCACCGCTTTTTATCAGATAGCCGTCTTTTCCCCCATCGGGATTTAATACCTTTTTGTTAAATGTAACGTCCATTTCTTCTGCGCTGAAATATTCGGACAGTATTGTCATAACATTCCTGTCCTCACTCGCAGAAAGTCCTCCTATGACAAATATCAGATCGGTTTTCTCAAGCGACTCTCGGAATTTGGCGGCAAGATCATCAGCCGAAACGGCAGCCAATGCAGAAGTAACCTTTATGTCGGGTATTGTGTTGAATTTTTTCTTTAGATTTCGTTGAATATATCCTGTTTTATACGCTATATAATAAATAATACTGCAATCCATTGATTCTCACCTCTCTGTTGAAAAACCTAAAACAGGGAACGCAGCTTTAGACTTGATTCTGCGTTCCCTTTTGTTAATTTTTAGAAGATATATAGATTCGAATGCGTTAAGATTCAGCAATTCTCTCTCAGACCGGCAATTCGCTGCGCTGTTGCCTGTTTTGATCTGTTCCGAAAGGTATTATTTTAATTGTTGCTTTGATTGATAGTTTATATGATTTCGCTGAGGGTAGTTTATTTTCTACGATAGTTTGTTCCGTCAGCGACTCCCTAAAGGGATTAGGCTTCGCCGTCACCGGCTCTGCCTTTGGAAACCGCAAACTTTTGAAAAAGTTTG
>CACYDY010000323.1 GCA_902773245.1 uncultured Ruminococcus sp. | reverse complement strand
GTTGACTTTCCCGAACCCGAAGGACCCATTATGGCGAGATAGTCGCCCTCTTCAACCGAGATACTGACATCCTTGAGAACAGGTACCGTCATATTGCCCGTAAGGTAATCCTTGTAAATTCCGTTAAGATTCAGAATCATAAAAAAGTCCTCCTTACTCTGCAGCAACGCCGTCGTTCATCATTTCATCGCCCATGCCGTCCATTCCGGCGTCCTGCATCATGTCGTTTGCCATATGCGTTGTAGGCATTCCTTCAACTATTCTGTCCTCGGGGAATGCTATAAAATCTTCCTCGGTGATACCGGACTTTATCTCATATTCCATCAGCTCTTCGTCATACTCTCCAAGCTCAACGTATCTCTTTTCGACAGTCGAGTCGCCGCTTTCAGCCCAGATATAGGGCTTTGAATCAACGTCAATAATATACATATCGGGCATCATGAGTGCGTCTGAGCTGCCTGACTCGTCATTTAAGTTCAATTCGGCAGTTACGTGCTGACCTATCATCAAGCCGTCCGAATCATCAAGAGAAATATATACGGGGTATTTTGTAGTTGTATCTCCGCCCATTGCAGTTGTTCCGCCCGAGGGCTTTGCCGTATCAATGGAAGTAACCTTACCCGTCCATGTAAGCTCCTCGTTAAGTCTTGATCTTATCAGCATCGGATCGCCTTCGCTTATCTCCGCAACGTTCTCCTCGCTCACCATAGCCTTAATTCTGAGATCCGCACTCGAAGAAACAGCTATGTAACAATCGGCAGCAGGATCGTCAACCGACTGAACCGTACCGGTTACGTTTGAAATAACAACAGAGTTCTGAATAGACTTTTCAAGCTTTGCTATCTGCTTTTCCAAGGAAGCTTTGCTGTATTCGGCTTTTTGGACTTCAAGCTTTGCGGCGTCGATCTGATTGGTAATTGTAAGCTGCTTGTTTTTTGCGGTAATATTCTTCTTCTCTTTCTCAAGAGCGTCTATCTGATCGTTGTAAGCCTTGATCTCGGTATTTGTCTGGGCAACATCAAGCTTTTTCTCTTCAAGCTGAAGCTGCATATCCTCAACGTCATACTCAAAAAGCTTGTCGCCGGGTTTTATGCTGTCGCCTTCTTTTACAAAGGTGGTTTTTACTTTCTTCTCACTGTCGGCGTCGATCTTAACTATCTCCTGAGTTTCCACAACTCCGCTGTAGCGGTTTGCGGTGAAAGAAAATCCGTTGACCATCTCACCTACATTGGAAACAAAGATCTCGTTTTGCTTGCCGGCTTCGCTGATGTTCTCCGCAGTCGGAATCAGTCCCAAAAAGACAGCCCCCGCCGCAGCGATGATCACAACGATCACAGCCAGAATAATTATTGCTTTTTTCATAAAACAGTCCTCCCCAATTTTATATAATTAACCTGTCGCAGCTTGACAAATAACAGCTTACGTTTATCCGCCGAACTTGTATTAATCGCTATAGTACAATTATAGCATACAATCCCTTATCAGTCAACAACAATTTTCCTAAAAAAACAATTTATCAAATTTTATAAATCATCATTACAACGATTAACAACAATACAAACAATGTGGCAAACTTCACCGCGCGATTTAAGACCGCAACGCCGTTTTCTTTTAATATTACGTAAAAAATCCAATACAAAATCAAGCCTATCAAACCACCCAGTGTGTTGCAGAGCAAATCTTTTATATCGGTGTAGCCTATTACAAACACGTATTGGATCAACTCAAACACCGCGCTTGTCAAAAAGATGATAACAAGTTTCAGCCCGGAGTTAATTTTTTTATTGATACCGCCAAACAAAAATCCGTAAGGAACAAAGCCCAAGACATTTAATATCAGATCTGATTTTAAAATTACTCCGTCCGACGAATCAAAGGGGTACATAATAATTTGCCTTTCGGTGGTCATTTTCGCAATACTTTCGGTATGTAAATGAAATTTAAACAGCACCCCCCACGTCAGCAGCAGCAGATATGTTACAAAAGCAAATTTGAAAGATTTACTGCTTTTAATTTCAGCGTTATTATTTTTCATTGCACGAATCTGTCCTTTCACCTGCGTCTGAAGCCATAAAAATTATACCATTCAGCCCTAATAATGTAAAGAACATGATACCGTTATAATAATGAAAAACAGCGAAAATACTGTAAAAAAGTTGTGAATTATCAGTTCCAAGTGGTAAAATAAAAAATTCTTCAAATAATCTTTTATATCGGCTCAACCCAAGTATCCGGTACTGTTAAAAACACTAAGGAACTGTTCATCAATAACTTTTCATTTCTGCTTGTCTAATTTGCCCTGAACTGCGTTAAATTTTCTTGAAATACGTCAGTATT
>CACYDY010000322.1 GCA_902773245.1 uncultured Ruminococcus sp. | reverse complement strand
TCATTGCGGGCGTGTGCCTGTTTTATATCGGCGGTGCGCTTCTTATCTCGATCCTCGTGTTCAGAAAGAGAGAGCTTGATTTCTGATTACCAGAAACGGGGATATTGTTGATCCTTTTGAAAGGGTAAACTAAGGAACTTCTGAATAAAGCACTTCATGCGGACTGAGCGTCCAAAGGAAGTGTCTGTGGTGCACCCATCTCGCTTGCATCTTATTGTCAAATTGACTTCAAAAGCTTTGAAATACGGCTGTGTTTCAAGGCTTTTCAGCTGATTTGCCTGAATATTTGACGGCTCTATATGAGCACTCGATTAATCAATGCTTCGTTAGAAATGATCAAGGAGGAGAGCGGATGAATGTGTATGATTTTGACGGAACGATCTATTATCCCGACTGCACCGTGAGCTTTGCGCTATGGTGCGCCAACCGCCACCCGAAGCTGTGGTTCACCTTCGTTCCGAAAGCGATAAAAAACCTGATATTGTATCAAAGAGGAAAGCTGCCGAGATACAAGTTTGAACGTCATTTTTTCAGTTTTCTCGGAATGATAGATGATTTCGACGAGCAGATCGATAAATTCTGGGATAAGCACGAGAAAAGAATATCAGCATGGTATTTGGCACAGAAAAAGCCGGATGATCTTATCATAAGTGCGTCGCCCGACTGTATCATCGCACCGATCGCCAAAAGGCTGGGTGTCAATTATATGGCTTCGGAATATGACCGTGAGTTCGGTGTCTTTACCAATAACCTGATGTATGCGAAAGAAAAGGCGCGGTATATGATAGACCACGGCTTTCCGGTGATAGATAACTTCTACTCGGATTCACTTTCCGATACACCTATCGCACTTTGTGCGGAAAAAGCACATATTGTTACCGATAAGGCACAGAAGGTCAATGACTGGCCCGAAATGGATAAGGAAACCTTAAAGGAAGTTCACCGCAAGATTGATTCGGGAACAAACATACATCTGGACTAAGCGATAATCGGATATAAGATGAGGAACATATATGTATGTTATAGTTTATGATTTCGGGACAAGCGCAGTCAAGACATGTCTTTTTGAAATAAGCAGTACGATCCGCCTGATATGTCATGCAAATGCAGAATACGGTCTTTATATCCTTGAAAACGGCGGTGCGGAACAGGATACGGAAGAATGGTGGGACGCGATTACCAAAACTACCGCGGCGCTTTTTAACAAGACGGACATCAAACCATCGGAGATAGAAGGAATATCTTTCTGCACTCAGATGCAGGGAGTCGTGCTGGTAGATAAACAGGGAAATGCGCTGCGCCGTCCTATGAGTTTTCTTGATACAAGGGCGGTCAATGAGTTTAAAGAAGGTCTGGGAAAAGGTCTTATCAAAGTATCGGGCTGTAATATATTCAAGCTGTTCAGAAATCTTTATATCAATAAAACAGCTTCCATGAGTGTCAAAGATCCCGTATATAAATATAAGTGGGTCGAGAAGAACGAGCCGGAAATTTTCGCTAAGGTATACAAATGGCTCGATGTGAATGATTATCTGATAGCTCGCTGTACCGGCAACATCGTAAGAACCGTAGATTCGGCGTTTTCCACATTTCTGTATGATACACGAAAAGGAAAAGAGGGCTGGAATATCGGGCTTGCAAAAATGTACGGCGTGAAGCCCGAACACCTTCCCGATCTGATCGAATGTACCGATGAGGCAGGAAAGCTGACTGCCAAAGCGGCAGCGGAGCTTGGTCTTCCGGAGGGCATACCGGTTTTCGGTGGAGGAGGAGATGCCACTCTGACAGGTATCGGAGCCGGATGTACCAAGGTCGGTCAGACGCACATCTACGTCGGAACATCGGGCTGGGTCATCACTTTGATGGATCATCAGGCGGTAGATCCTTTATGCAGTATGACAGGAGTTAAGTCAGGCTTAAAAGGGCATTATCACTACTATGCGGAATTGGAAACAGCAGGAAAATGCTTTGAATGGGTCAAGGATCATCTTGCGCTTGATGAGGTGGGTGTGTATTCGCATAAGATCAGTATTTCGGAGGATCATGAGAAGAAATACAAGAGCTTATATGAGTATTTGTCAGACGAGGTCAGCAGTGTACCGCCCGGGTCAAACGGAGTGATATTTACACCGTGGCTGCATGGAAACAGAAGTCCTTTCGAGGATTCCTGTGCGGCGGGTATGTTCTTTAACCTGAGGCTTGAAAACGGCAAACGCGATATGATAAGAGCAGTGCTGGAAGGTATCTGTTTTCATTTGCGATGGCTGCTGGAGTGTGAATCGGCAAAGATCAAAACCTCGGATACGATCCGATTTGTGGGCGGAGGTGCGCTGTCTCCCGTAACCTGTCAGATGCTTGCTGATATAACAGGCAGAGTGGTCGAAACGCTCGACAATCCACAGAACGCCGGAACGGTCGGCGCAGCTTTGTTGATAGCACTTGGAATGAATAAAATTGAATCAGCGGAAGAAGCAGGCAAGCTGATACCCGTCAAATCTGTTTACCATCCTATCATTAAGAATAAAGCGACCTATGATGTGAATTATCAGGTGTTCCGCAAGTTGTATAAGAGCAATGCAAAGCATTTCAAAACTCTGAACGGCAGCAGATCCTGAACGCCGAAATCTGAAAGGAAGAACATCATTGAAAGAACGAATCAGAATTATAAAATTTGTGCTGTTTTCTATTTCGGCAGGTGTCATTGAATTCGTTTCCTTTGCGGCGTTGGAGCATTTCACGAATTGGCAATACTGGCCTAAATATCTGATTGCCCTGACTCTGTCTGTACTCTGGAATTTTACATTAAATCGC
>CACYDY010000321.1 GCA_902773245.1 uncultured Ruminococcus sp. | reverse complement strand
CAAACATTCCGACAGTGACAAGAAAATTCAGACCGACAGCGATACGGACAAACATTCCGACAGTGACAAAAATACTCATACCGACAGCGATATTACGATTGACACCGATACCGATACAGTCGGTTCTCCCGACACCGATACCGAAACCGACAGCGATAAAGCTTCAAGCGCACCGTCGAAGCCAAGCTCCGACAGCGATAAGAAAACCGTTTCCTCCGGCAAGCCCACACCGACCGGAGCGGTATCCCAAACCGGTTCTGCGGCTGTTCGGGAAAGTCCGTTTATCAGTAAGGTCAAAACGGGAATTGTAACCAATACGGCGATATTTTTTATGATCATGTTTGCATCTGCATTTATAATAGTTATATTTTCGAAAAAAAGAGGGGAGGACGAAGAAGATGAAAAAAAGCTGTCGTGATATCACGAAGTTATTTTCACTCTTGATGGTTCTGGCGGTTGTTTTGTCGAGCTATTCTCCGTTGTATTCCGATATCAACACCAACGCATCTGCCGAAACGAATGCAGTTTTTGATATTTCTCTTGTTTCGGGAGCGGAAAAGAAAGGCGATAAATATATTTGGACTGCCGATAACAATCAAGCCGGACATAGGTTTAAATTCAGAATAACCTATACGCTGTCGGGTGAGGGACAGCTTGATCAGGGTGATATTCAGATAACCGTTCCGAAGCATATTATCAAAGACCGCGCGCAGCTTGCTTCGGGTTCGTCGGAGTACAGCGACGTTTTCGATCTTTCTGTTCCTCATGAGAGCGAGGCGGTCGACAGAACCGATTTCGCATACAGGGAAGACGGCGACAATCTTGTGATATATAATTACAAGTCGGGAATGGAAGCCGCTCAAAAGGGTTACATCGAAATCGCATACGAAACGGCCGAAGATACCTTTGCTTACGAAGATATGGCTGAATCCGACGCTTTTTCGGCTTCTCTTTCTTACACAAATGCCGGATCAACAATTACAAAAGACAGCCGGCGGTTAACGGTCGCCATGGATACTACCGCAGAAGCCGGCGGAACAAAGGTTGCAGACAACAGCCCGGTTATATATAAAACATGGAATAGTGAATGGGGTGAAGAACCGAGCGGCGCAGACGACAATTACTATTTGCTGTGGGCTGTTATTTCGGATATCAACAATGTTTCTCAGCCTTACAACTTTACGCTCAACAGCAATGTGTCATCGACATTTGGCGAGGGTGTCACTGTTGTGGGATATAAAATGGCAGGCAGCACAGAATTTTTTCGTCAAATGTTGTCGAAAATCTGACCAGAGGTCCCGGTACTCATTTGCTTCAGGACGAAACGGGATTTTACTATCGTACAGACTACGTTCTGACCAGCCACCCTAAAGCAAGCTTTCAGCCTCTGGCGCACTACAGGATCGATAATGTGTTAACAGCGATCGTTGACCCTGTCGATCACAAGCAAGACCCAACCTCGTCAAAAACGAGTGATTATTACATTTACGACAGAGTCTACGCTCCGCCGGGAGGCTTTTTCCAGGTGAAAAACTGCGGCAACAGCAACTGGATAAACGATCATTACACACCGTGGCAATATGCCGATTACGGTTTGAACGATTTGCAGGAGGGTTTGGTAAGTGAGCTTGATAAAAATATAAAATTCCATAATGAATTATATGGATATCCTTATCCGTACACACTTCCCAACGGGATGTCGCCGAAGGATCAGAGCAGCGCAGAGTATTTCGGAACAAACAAAGTGAAATACATTCTGACCAATGATATCTTCTATGTTAATGACGACTGCTCGGCCGACCAAGATGGAAAAATCACTTTGGATAAAAACGCGCGTCAGCTTGATGTCGATGATTACGAGATCTGTCAGATCTACTACTCTTATGGTATCACAAATAAGGTGTTTGACAGCGAAGACTTGAAATTCGTGTATGCCCCTTCGTCGTATGCAGATGATGATATTTTATATTTTCAGGGAAAATACGTTATCGGCGGAGAGAAAAAATGGGTCGATATCGCAAGCTATAACTGTAAAACCAAGGAGATCGAATTTGACGGCAATTATGTGGACTCGATGACAGCGTCATGTGTTAAATTGAAAGGCGGCTGTATAGGATATAAAATAACAACCGAAACGGCTCATTATTATGCTTTGCTTAGTGCGTATCCGTATATCAGAGTGAAAAACTCGCCGTTTATTCTTGAGCAATTCGAAGGAAAAGAAAAGGTGCATCTCACAAGCATTAACAAAGGTGAGGTGTACAACAAAGACGGCTATTTTATTTTTTCGAGAGAAAGAATGTCAAGAGATTACATAGTAGGCGTCAAAAGAGATCTGCGCTTTCAAAAAAGAGTAAAAAGCTTGTCGAACAACAAGGTCGACAGATTGGTAAATATCAGTTGGAACGTCACACTGAACGAAAGCGCCATGACTAACGACGGAATGGAAGAGGTGACCCAGCAGTCGGGAGTATTTTACGATCTTATTCCCAAGGGAGCGACGATTGACACCGAAACCGTTATGGTGTTTAATGAAAACAGCGAAGAGCTTGCCGGATGGGCATATGATGTTTCAACGATACCGAATTACAAAGGCTCAGACCGAACGCTTTTGATCGTTAAAGTGAAGCAGCCGCTTGACGCCATTAAATTGGTCTACACAACGACCCATACATGGGAGAGCCTTAAGGATTTCGGCATAAGGGCGTACAACAGCACTGCGTATGAAACAGGCAACGATTTCATAGCAACGGGCAGACCCGATGACGGAGGTACTATACAAGATAAAGATGTGTTGCGTGATCTCGATGAAACAACCGATGACAGGAGATTTGTTTACACCGAATACACATATATTATCGACATAGTTACCGCAGCAACAACGGGCTTGTCAAAGGAAATACTAACTCCGAGCGCATCGGAATACGGCGAAGAGGCTTTTGTGTATCAGAATCAGATCTATTCATACAAATTGCATTATCACACGGATATTGACGCCGCTGCAAATGATATAGTAATTTATGATTCGTTGGAGAATTATTCTCCGGACGGAAATAATTCCGACTGGCACGGAACATTGAGCGCTGTCGGCTTGACCCAGCCAATAAGCATGGGCGCAGCTCCGATCGTTTATTACTCAAAGATACAATCTCTCGATGTTTCGCAGCACTACGATCTGAATGATACTATAAACGGTGAAAAGGTTTGGCTGACCGAAAGCGAGATCGGTGATATCTCTCAGGCGACCGCCATTGCAATTGATCTCAGAAAGGATCAAAACGGAGATAATTTCGTGCTTGAGCAGGATCAGTCCATGTCGATTTATGTTTATATGAAAGCGCCGCCTTCAATACAGAGCGAGTCGCAAGACCCGAAAGCGTACAACGGCGTTTGGGCAGCGAATACGATTACCGATATTTTCGGCGGCAGCACATGGGGTATGCTGCATTATGAT
>CACYDY010000320.1 GCA_902773245.1 uncultured Ruminococcus sp. | reverse complement strand
TTGCAAAGAGTCGGATCGGCTTCCCGAGCTTTTTTCCAAGCGTATGTACCTTGATTGTCAAGCAGCCAAAGAGTGCCGTCATCGGTGATCTCCCAACCGTTTTTCTCCAAAGCTTCTTCCGTTTCGCTCGCCCATTTTGCGTAGAGAACTATGTTATTTGTTTTATTCCAACCCGTGGAGAATTTCTGATACACTGCCGATTCATCATCTTTTGTGACGAAGCTGTCATAATATGCGTCTTCCTTGCTGCACCAGCCGACGAAAGTATCGCCGTCTTTAACCGGTGCGTAGTCCTCCAGTGCGTAGCCGAACTCCTCGGGTTCTTCATTATAGTCGGGAATCTCAGCAATATATTGGTCATATCCCTTTATTGTGCCTCCCCTGCCGTTGAAGGTTATGGTGCTGCCCTCAACAAAACAAGGTGAGATCGAAGCATAGCCGATACCGCCAAGCCCGTTTTCCCATGAATTCAAGTCGGCATAATTGAACTTAACGGTAAATGTGGTGTAATCTTCGGACTGTTCTCTTCCGGGGAACTCTGCTGATTTCGACTTTTCCCATTTTAAAAAGTGCTTTCCTGCCGCTGTGGGGTTCGGCAAAGTAAATGTGTACGGCTCATCGGTTATCCAATAATACTTGGGGAATGTAAAGTCGGATAACTGCCCCTGACGCCAGAAAAACTGTTCCAGCTTCGCCGTGTCGCCCGGTTTTGGGTTACCGTCCGAGATGGGCTGTTGGGCATAATAAAGATCATAGTGCGGAGCTAAAAGATAGATGTTAATGTTGCCGTGTGCGTAAGTATACTTTCCCGCAACGGGACCGGAGCCGCCGCCGCCGCTTATAATGTAGAGCGGACAGTCGGTGTTGTTTTTGTACTTTGTGCAAAATCTGCACGTTGAGGAATATTTGCCGTCCGTAAAGGTACGTGTTTCAATCTTTAAGGGCGTTATCTCGCCACTGTACTCATAATAACCGTAATCAACAAGGTCGGACGACTTAACATAATAATCTTGCACACTGTGGTAACCGGGAACTGTTTTGTCGTCTTTGCCGATCTGAGCTTGACCCATATAAAATATGGTACTGTTTTCGGAAACAAAAATTGGGAATTCAAACGTATCTCCGGGCATGATGAGATTGTGTTCAAACTCGTCGCTGTACATTTTATCAACGTCAACGCCGTGCTCCTTACTGTAATACGCGCTCATGTCAAAGACATGGTTGCGCCCCTCCTTGCAGCGTTCCTTGACCTCGGCGGGCATATCCGTCGCCGGGTCGCTGATTTCCTGCACATCGACCGTGTAGGCGCTCGCTTGCCCTATCGGAGCTGAGGCGATGGAAAACAGCATGGCTGCCGAGCAGAACAGACTCAAAAATCTCTTATTCTTCATAAAAACTCACCTCGTTAAAAAATATTCGGTTTGTAATAAGAAAAGGCCTAAACTCCCATAAATGCACAAAATATGAAAGCGCTATTTAATTATTTTATATTATATCACCATCGAATATGGGTGTCAATAGAATACATCAAATTAAATCCTATATAAATAATCAACAACGTCATAACGTCAATCATCTTTTTCTTTTATATACGTTTTTTCTCGTTGTTGATCTCATAAAGAAGTTCAGGTGAGTCGGAGCAAATGTTTTTTTATTCAATGCGGTACAATTCCGGAACGTTTACAATCTCTCCGATAGGAAACCAAAAACTTGATTGGTTCCTTAATTAATTCACAATCCGCAACTTAAGAGCAGATTAACTGTATGCAGGATTCGGGGCGTAAGCCACGCCACCTAAAAAGCCCCTTTCCTCCGGGGAAAAGGGGCTTTGGGGTATGAGCGACATCAATAATGTCAAATATATTAAAGTCTTTGGATCGATAGGAAAAACTCTCAGGCTGCGGACAATTATTTATAAACTATTATCAAATAAATTCGTTATCCACTATGGTAAGAACTTCATCGAGAATTTTGAATGCGTTTCTGAGTTCTTCCTCCGTTATGATGAGCGGAGGCGTTATGTTGATATTGTTCTCACGTCCGAACGCAGCAAATCCTCTTTCTTTTAAAAGCCCTTGGATACGTGCCATAGTCTTATTTTCATCATACCCGTAAGGAACGAGCGGGATTTTCTTCTCTCTGTCACGCATAAGCTCAACTGCTCCGAAAAGACCTATATATCGCACATCACCGACTGATCTGTGATTTTTCTTCAATTCTTCCAGCAGTTCCCCAAATACCACACCTATTTCGTTGACATGATCGAGAATATTATGATCACGGTAATAATTCACAGCCGCAAGTCCTGCCGCACAAGCAAGCGAATGTCCGCTGTATGTCAGTCCGTACAGGAATGTATGATCATTAAAGTATTCTGAAATTTCCCTGCTCATTATGATACCGCCAAGCTGCACGTATCCGCAGGTCACTCCTTTTGCAAAAGGGATGATATCAGGCTTTATTCCCCAATGCTCAAATGCAAACATTTTACCGGTACGTCCAAAACCTGCCATTACCTCGTCACAGATCAGGAGAATACCGTACTTGTCGCAAAGAGTCCTGAGTCCCTGCAAATATCCGTCGGGCGGTATTATAACGCCGTTTGCTCCTGTGATCGATTCCACCTCAATCGCTGCAATATTATCCGCTCCCTCGTACTGTATCTGCTCCTCCAAAAGCTTAAGATAATAGGAAGAGGCTTCCTCATCGTTTTTAAACTCAATATCGGAACGGTAAGTATAGGGGTCAAAAAATTTCAGAAAACCTGTTGCGGCAGGTGTTTCGAGGGCAAATCGCCTGGGATCACCCGAAAGATTTCCCGAACCCAAGGTAGAACCGTGGTAGCTTCTGTAGCGTGAGAGTATCTTGCTCTTGCCTGTAAAGGTTCTTGCCGCATAGATAGCCGCTTCGTTGGCGTCCGAGCCTCCGCAGGTAAAAAAGACCTTAGCCATATTATCCGGGGCAAGCTCGATCAGCTCCTTTGCAAGCTTTGCGCGAGGACCGGAAGCGTAAGCAGGCGCAATATAAGGCAATATTTCCACCTGCTCATGGATCGCAGCTATGATCTCCTTGTTTCCGTATCCCAGGTTTACGTTTGCAAGCTGTGAGGACATATCATAATAACGCTTTCCGTTGTAATCCCAGAAATATATTCCGTCGGCTCTTTCCACGGGGATCGGGTCTATATTACCCTTTAGCCACGGGTGTTGATTAAAATTATGGTCATATTCAAGAACCTGTTCTCTTGTGATATCCAACATATGTATCACACTCACTTTCTTAATTCGTTATATAACGAATACAGTATTTCATCTGTAATTTCGATAGGATTATTCAGCAGATTAGGGTGATGACTTTTCTTTACAAGCTCCCTGATCCGGTTTTCGGACAAATTAAGGTCGGAGAGTCCGACACGAAGTCCGATTTGTTTTTTTAATTCGTAAATTCGGTCTGCAAGTTCATCGGCTGATGAAAATTCAAGCCTTTGAGCAAGCTCTGCGGTGCGTCTGTCAACACTGTTTACACGAGTGAAGAAATCGAGAGTAAGTCCGCACGCTTCACCATGAGGTATACCGTATATACTCGTAAGTGGAAAGGAACAAGCATGAGAAGCGGTAGTTTTGGGAAGCGAAAAAGCAAGTCCCGCAAACATCGAAGCTTGAGCCATATTTATGCGTGCTTCAATGTTTTCGGGCTGTTCGTAAGCGATCCTTAACCATCGAAAAACCTTCTTTGCGGCACACACCGCAAACTCGTCGCATATCGGCTGATGACCTTTACTCCAGTATCCTTCTATCGCATGGCACAGAACATCAATACCGGTGCTTGCAGTTACCTTTGGCGGCATGGACACCGTCAACAGCGGATCGATCACGGCAAGCCGAGGGAAAAAGCCGTCCGAAACGATAGGACATTTTTTCCCGGTTTCACGATCGGTAAGCACCGAAACATTTGTTACCTCGCTGCCTGTACCCGCCGTTGTCGGAACGGCAATCACCCTCACGTTTTCCTTTTCTGGAAGCAGTTTGCCTGTGCCGTGATACTCTCTGATATCGCCGACTCTTGCCGAAGCAGCTTTTGCAAGATCTATTACGCTTCCGCCTCCGATTGCAATAATAACATCGCTTTTTATCTCTCTTATTAATCTGCTGCACCTGTTAACCTCGGAAACATCGGGATTCTCCGATACCTCGGCAAAAACCGCCGCACCAAGCTCAGCTATAACTCTTTTTACATTTTCGTTATCTGCAAAAAAACTATTTGTGATAACCAAAGCTTTTTTTGCATTGCCAAGTCTTTGAGCAACGCAGCCAAGCTCACCGACACCAAAAACTATCTCAACCGGCTGCTTGTAAATCCAATTCAACAAAACCACCTCAAATCTCAAAATCATAGCTGTCGGGCAAACGGTACTCCGAAGGCGAGCAGCCGAATTTTCTCTTAAAAAGCTTGGAAAAATATGCAACATCTTTGTACTCTATACGCAGCGCAATTTCGTTGATCTTCATTTCGGTATTCTTAAGAAGCCATGCCGCACGATACAGACGAACGTTTGAAATATAATCAACAAATCTTATTCCTGTCTGCGCGGTAAAAATGGTGCTGAGATACGACTTATTGATGTGCATTTCCTCAGACAATACCTTTTGTCTGAGATCACTTTCGGGATTGAACAGAACATACTCTATCAAATTATTCAATGCATCATTATGCGCAGGATATAATGCGGAGAATGTTTCATACAGATCAAGGAATCTGCTTATTTGCTCTGCTTCGTTAAAAAGACTGTCGGAGCAGATATCAATTTCGTTAAAATACATATCAAGCCATTCGTATTTGCAGAAAAGCTCCCTTAAGGTTCCGTCAACCGCATCGGCAAGATAGCCGCTGCTCTCAAGCTGGTACAGATATCCTTTCACATCGCTGCGTTCATTAAATAATTTATACAGCTTTTGTGAGCAAGCCTTCGACCGGATCTTATTTTCAACTGACAAGGCTTGGCTGTGAGCGCTGAGAACGTCAAAATAATCCTTAAATAAATGCTCGTCGAAAGGCAGTACAAAATACTCCTCCGCACCGATCATTAAACCCTTGCGCGCCGACTCAAAATCGGCAGTTTCGCCGCACAAAACTATGTGCGCTGCCTTTTTTGGTGAGCGTAAACACAAAAAATCTCTGTAATTACTGCTGTCAATAAGTTCACTTTCTGCTATGAGCAGATCGAAGGAGTTGTTTTCGGTAATTTTTTGCAGCGTTCTCATATCGCCGCATACTGCTCTTATTTCAAAGCCTGTTTCCTCTCCCCAGATATGCAGGGCGGTGAGCTTAGCCAAAAATTCACTATTTTTCAAATACAGGCAAACTTTATTCATATGGATCACCTTTACATTTTACGGCGTATTATTCAATGACCAGCTCTTCCCTTTCCGCAGTGTTTCCCTCAATGTGAAAAGCATTCAGCACCGGTTTATCACTGTGCATCAGCGACAGTATCAGGTAGCTTGCCGTGCTGTCATAAGCAAGCCGCTTATCCTCATCGGAGGGACGTGACGGAGTTTCAGGGTGAGAATGCCAATTTCCAAGCGGAACAAGCCCGTTTTTCCGCATATCCCTGACCGCTGCAAGCTGCTCCTTCGGGTCGAGGGAAAAATGCTCGTTTGAGTGATCGGTATTGGTAAGCAAATATACCTTTTTTATCACCTTATCCGAACCGTTCTTTTCACCTGCGATCAATCCGCAAGCTTCATTGGGAAGCTCTCCGACCGCATGATCAAGCATGATGTTGAAATCTTCTTTTTTTAATCTGATCATAATACACCGTCACATTCTGTCTGTTCATAATCTATAAGCTTTGTAATTGTTGGAGATTCTCCGCAAACGGCACAGGTATCGGTTTTCTTAGGAAGCCTTACCTTTCTGAACTCCATATTCAAAGCGTCGTATGTCAGCAAATATCCCGTGAGCAGCTGCCCCTTGCCTACTATGTATTTGATAGCCTCCATTGCCTGCAGGCTGCCGATCACTCCGCCCATAGCCCCAACAACGCCTGCCTGCTTGCAGGTCGGAACTGCGTCTTTCGGCGGCGGATTTTTGAATACACAGCGGTAACACGGACCTTCTCCCGGAACATACGTCATAAGTTGCCCTTTAAATCGGATAATGCCTGCGTGTGAGAATGGTTTCTTTTCCATTACGCACGCATCGTTGATCAAAAATTTTGCCGGGAAATTGTCCGTTCCGTCTATGACAAAGTCATAATCACGTATTATTTCTCTTATGTTTTCACTCGTAACAAAAGTATGGTAAGTATTTACGGTAACATCGGGATTCAACTCGTTCATAGTTTCTTTTGCCGACTGCACCTTCGGCTTACCGATATCCTTTGTGGCGTGGATTATCTGTCGCTGCAGATTTGAAAGATCTACCTCATCGGCATCTGCAATTCCTATCGTACCGACTCCTGCAGCTGCCAGATACATAGCTGCGGGAGCTCCAAGCCCTCCTGCACCGATAATAAGGACTTTCGCATTCAGAAGCTTTTTCTGACCTTTTGCGCCGATCTCTTTAAGAATAATATGACGCGAATATCTCTCCAGCTGTTCGTTAGTAAAAGCCATCAGCGACCGCCTCCCATAAAATAAAGAAATTCAACTGTGTCGTTTTCTTGAAGTATTGTTTCTTCAAAGCTTCCCGATTTAAGAAATTCATCGTTTACGGTAACCGTAACGTACTCCGGTGTTTCCACCTTCTCGTCTATTATCAGCTGAGCGATGGTCAGACCCTGTCGTACCTCTTTTGTTTCTCCCGATACTGTTATTTTCATAATTATTTCTCCT
>CACYDY010000319.1 GCA_902773245.1 uncultured Ruminococcus sp. | reverse complement strand
TTAATAAGAAAATAGTTTTCTCGTTTTTTTGTAAAAAATATACAATTTTTTCATGCTATTTCATGCGGTTGCCCTGGGTTACAAATTAAAGCGAGTTTTAATCGGCGCACTTGACAAAACTGCAAACAACATCCGTTACAGATGCTTTGAAAGTTTTTTTTCGCTTTCGCCTGCGCGTCTGTCCTCAAGTATCATAAATATTGAAACACCCGACAGCATAGCTATCAGCATATACGCAACCATGCTGACGAGCGCCCCTATCCCGAGGTACAATTCATTGTTTGCGCCGATCGGAAGAGCGATCACACTGCAGCCGATCACACCCAAAGCCAGACCCACCAGATTTTTAACGTTGCTCTTTTTGTCAAAAAACATGAAGAAAAAGCCGATAAACGGAATTATCAAATAGACAGAACCGACTGCCTTATTCTGATAAACAGGTATATCGTTCTCGATAGAACCGAACGCAAGATTAAGAGCAGTCATTGAAACATACGTTTCCTCGCCCTTCACATCTACAAAAGCGCCGGCAAAGGTTGTTGACAGCATATATCCGCAAACAACAAAAAGTGCGATCAGAACACGCCTTATATTTCTGCACCTTTTGGATTCAACATATCCCATCATCTCTCACCGCAGAAGCCCTTTCTGTAGGAATCTATCGTTGAGCTTATTATCTCTATAGCTTTTGAACGTCCTTCAACCTCGTCAACGGCAGTTTCCTTGTTTTCAAGAGTTTTGTAAACCGTGAAGAAGTGGCTCATCTCATCAAAAATATGCTTGGGAAGCTGTGAGATATCGGTATATTCGTTGTATGTAGGATCGTTAAACGGGATAGCAATGATTTTCTCGTCGTTTCTTCCGTTGTCGATCATTTTGATAACTCCCACGGGATAGCAGCGTACCAGCGTGAGCGGCTCGATCTGTTCGGAGCAAAGAACCAAAACGTCCAGAGGATCCTTGTCGTCGGCATAGGTTCTCGGGATAAAGCCGTAGTTTGCCGGATAGTGAGTCGACGTATAAAGGATCCTGTCAAGGATCAGCATTCCTGTAGATTTGTCAAGCTCATACTTAAGCTTGCTGCCTTTGGAGATTTCAATAACCGCAACAAAATCCTCGGGAGAAATTCTTTCTTCGCCTATATCATGCCAAATATTCATCATCTTTTTTATATCTCCTAAAATAAATTTGTTTTTCAACATAACAAACTTATTATAATACATTTTCAGACGAATTTCCATAGCATATTTGCACTATATAAACTTATTTGCGAAAATTCAATTTTAACAGTTGTTACAAATACAAAGCTCTTCTCTCAAAAACAAACATTGAACGCCGCTTTTTCCTCAAATTTCAACATTGATCTCGCATGAAGCGGCAAAAGAATATATGATAAGCTGCGACACGATCTTTCCCGTGACAGATTCCACTGCGAGCTTGTAAAGCTTCAGCTGCTTTGAATACATTTCACAAAGCTGCTGCGGTGTTTTGTTATAATCCGACTTGTAGTCAACTATCACTATTTTTCCGTTTTCTTCGAAAAGGCAGTCTACTGCGCCCTGCAAAACTATAGGCTCCTCGCTGAAAGGAAATTCAAGCGAATCGTCGGCAAGCCCTGCGGGTATTTCAACCGTAAATCTGAATTCACGCTCAACCTTTTCGGACTCAAGCATTCTGCCGCAGAGCTTTGAATTCAAAAAACTGTAAAGATTTTTTCGGTTGATAATCTCACCCTGAAGCTGTGACAAAAAGCCTTTTTCAACGAGCCGTTTTATTTCCTTTTCAAGATCCTTTCCTGCATTTGCGATATCGCAGTACTGAGCAAAAGTATGCATGGCTGTTCCTCTTTCGGCGCCCGACACATGATCCTTTTGCAGAAATGCGGGAACACTCGTCAAACTGTACTCATGAGGCTTTCCTCGGTGCGCAAGCTGCGACGCCGCAACCTTCACGGGAACTGCGGAAAGCTTGTCGTATTCGTATTTTCGTCCGAGTCTTTCCCTGATCAGCCTGAGGTATTCCTCTTTTGCGGCAGCTTCAAACCCGGCATTTGCCGCATTCGTTTCGGATTCGCCCGGAATCTTTCGGAAGATACTTTTTTCATAATACTCCGTCAGATCGTCAATTACAAACATATCCCAGCCTGCGGTATCTCCTTTGTAGATTTCGCCAATGTAGCCTCCGAGTCTTCTAAGCTCTCCTCCGTCCTTGTGAACAATTGCGCAATAGGCTATCCAATCGCACATACACACCGCCTTGCTCACCGAATACGGCGCAGTCCTTTGATCATATGCAAGCTTTTTTACTACACCGCTTAAATATTTTTCGGGATCCCTTACGCTTCCCACAAGAACCAGACGTTCTCTTGCTCTCGTCATCGCAACGTACAGAACTCTCAGCTCCTCCGACATTTCGTTTCTCTTGATTTCCAGAGAAACCGCCTCACGGGGCATGGTAGTATATCTGCATAAAAGCGCATCGTCTTTTCTTCTGACTCCAAGTCCAAGCTCATTGTGCAGCAGAACCTCGTTTTTGGTGTCGGTGTTAAATCGTCGGTTCAGATTTGCCGCAATACATATCGGCCATTCCAATCCCTTTGATTTGTGAATAGTCATAATAGCGACGGCATTTTCACTAACCGCTGTTTTTCTTTCGGCGGCGGCAAGATCGACGCTGTTCTCGCGAAGTCTGTCTATAAACCTTACAAATCCGCCGACTCCCCTGTAGCCCGAGCTTTCGTATGACTTTGCATAGTGAACAAGCAGCTTTAAATTATTCTTCTTAAAATCGCCGTCCTCACCTGCGCTCACGATCTCGGGATAAGATGTTTCCAAGTATATTTTGTTGATAAGTGTTTCTGTAGACGCTCTTGCGGCAAATCTTCTGAGCTTTGAAAGCTTTTGCGTGAAAGCGAGTGTTTTCTCGTTGCCCAAGGCATTTTCATTTAAAATCAGCGAATAAAGCGATCCTTCGGGCGATCTTGATCTGAACCCGGCAAGCTCGTCGGCAGTAAATCCGAATATCGGACTCAGCAAAACCGCAGCAAGCGGAATATCAAGAACGGGATTGTCAATTATTCTCAAAAGCGACATCATCACCATTATCTCGTGCCGCTCAAAAAAGCTGTCGCTCGTTTCGCTGACCGACGGGATACCCATTTTCAAAAGCTCCTCTTCAAAAGCGGGAGCGTGAGATTTAACACCTCTCATCAGTATGCAAAAATCCCCGTATGTAGGCTTTCTTTTCGTTCCGTCTTTTTGGGTGATCTCCTCTTCAGCCATCATTTTGTGAATAAGCGAACCTATATAGCGAGCTTCTTCAATATCACGATCCTGCGTCTGAGAATTCTCCAAATTAAGCAAATGGAACGAAACCGCATTTTTCTCTTCCTCATCAAAGCGAGCGCCTGCTCTCAGAGCCTCCTCTTCGGTATAGTCGATATCTCCGACAGTTTCCGACATCAAGTTTTTAAAAACAAAATTAACACCCTGCGTAACTGACGATCTGCTTCGGAAATTCATGTCAAGAATTATCTTCGCCGGGTAGACCTCATTATCGGGGTCATAAGAAGCATAGCTGTTTTTTCTTGCAATAAATATCTCGGGCATAGCCTGTCTGAAACGATAAATACTCTGCTTGACATCTCCCACAACAAACAGCTTCCTGTCATTGTCACTGACGGCTTTAAAAATGGTGTCCTGAATACTGTTTGCGTCCTGATATTCGTCAACCATAACATAGTCAAAACGCTTTGATATCTCCTTTGAAATATCGGTAAATTCCACTCCGTTTTCCGTATTCCGCGCAAGAAGCCTCAGCGCCCAATGCTCCAGATCGGAAAAATCCGCAAGAGAACGCTCTGTTTTAAGCTTTGAATACTCCTCGCCGAAAAGCTGCATTATCTCAAAAAGCTTCGACACAACAGGCGAAAGATCGGCTATGTCGTCCATGCACTCTTCATTTGTTCTGATGAAAAGATCACCCAGCTCCTCCACCGTGCTTTTGATAATTTT
>CACYDY010000318.1 GCA_902773245.1 uncultured Ruminococcus sp. | reverse complement strand
GCGAAACTTTAATAAGCTTCGCATCGCTAATAATTTAGATAATTTCAAATGTCGTTTACTATAAGTTGTGGATAGTGAACGATTATTACTTATTCCTCTTTGGGAACATTCTTCATTTTTCTTCTGATCAAGTCGTAAGCTTGGGTTGCGGAACACCCTGCGGCATAACAAACTATATCAATATATTCAAACTCAGTACCAATAATTATTCTTAACAGCTCATTCTTTATTGATAATTTCCCGACAATATCAATACCCTGCAAAATTTCTACTCCGAGCGCAAATGCGAAAACTCCTGCGCTGAGCCAAGTGTACTTTTCCGGAATAAAAGTTCTTATGAAAAAGAATATCAATATTACAACCAAAAAATCACCGAAATAATTTCTGACAAACCCGTGCGCATACATTCCAATCAGAACTTCGGCTGCTGTCAGCAAACAGAATATCACAAAATACGCAGCTCTTTTTTTCATTATCATCACCACATACAGAAATCTCCCCATGTTTTCCACGGGGAGAATCATAATTCATTATTTATCAATTTTGTCAAAATTGCCGAGCTTTCTGAAACGGTTATATCTGTTATCGAGCAATCTTTCGTCGGGGAGTTCGAGCAAAGCCTTGATGTCTTTCTTTAGCTGATGTCTGATAGATTTGCACATCTTATCAAAATTATCGAAATCCTCGGTAATAATCCCCTCGATAACTTTAAGCTCCCTGATATCCTGGGCAGTAATTTTAAGGCACTCCGCCGCATCAGCGACCTTTGAGCTGTCCTTCCACAGAATACTTGCGCAGCCTTCGGGTGAGATTACCGAATAAACGGCATTCTCCAACATATAAACCTTATCGGCAGCTCCAAGCGCAAGTGCGCCTCCGCTTCCGCCTTCACCGATAACTATAGTAATAATAGGTGTTCGCAGTCCCATCATTTCGAGAATATTCTCGGCAATAGCCTGTCCCTGACCTCGTTCCTCGGCTTCGGCACCGCAAAATGCTCCCAATGTATCAACGAAGCACACAACGGGGCGATGAAATTTCTCTGCCTGTTTCATAAGTCTTAATGCTTTTCTGTAGCCCTCTGGCTTGGGACAGCCAAAATTCTTTGCAAGTCTGCTTTGAAGATCGGTACCCTTATCTATAGCTATAAAGGTTGCCGGCATATCATCATCAAGATATCCTATACCGCTGTAAATTGCCGCATCATCTCCATAGCGTCTGTCGCCGTGAAGCTCTATAGTATTGGTAAAAATCTGGTTAACATACGCGCAGCCTGTAGGTCTTGTGCTTGCTCTTGCAGTTTTCAGTTTTTCATATGGTGTCATGCTTTACCGCCCCTTCCCGTTTTTGAATGGATATAGAGTAAGTTGGATAATGTTTCTCTCAGCTTCTCTCTTTGAACGATCGCATCGACAAATCCGTGTTCGAGCAAAAATTCGGCGCTTTGGAAATTATCGGGCAGACGTGACTTTGTAGTTTGTTCTACAACTCTTCTTCCGGCGAAGCCAATCAAAGCTTTGGGTTCTGCAAGAATGATATCGCCCTGCATAGCAAAGCTTGCCGTGCAGCCGCCCGTTGTGGGATCGGTAAGTACGGTTATGTAAAGATTTCCTGAATTTGAGTGACGTTTAACGGCGCCGCTCACCTTAGCCAGCTGCATAAGCGAAATAATGCCTTCCTGCATTCTTGCGCCGCCCGACGCAGTGAATCCTATAACGGGCAGGTTGTTTTCTGTTGCATATTCAAAAATCGAGGTGATTTTTTCGCCCAAAACAGAGCCCATGCTTGCCATCATAAATCTTGAATCCATTACAAAAAATGCAAATTCGCAGCCGTTGATCTCGGCGGTACCGCAAACAACAGCGTCTTTTTCATTAGTGAGCGCCTTAGCTTTTTCGAGCTTTTCGGCATATCCAGGAAAATTCAAAAAATCGACGCTCTCAAAATTATCAAACATTTCCTTGCAGGACTTTTTGTCACAAATTGATTTTATTCTTTCCTTGCCGCCCATGCGAAAATATTTACCGCACTTTGGACATATCATGTTGTTTTTCAAAAGCTGATGTTTGGACGTTTCTGCCGAGCAGCCTTTGCAAACGAGAGTGACATTTTCGGTATTTTTGATAACTGAATCTATGTCGGTTTGCTGCTGTCCCGTAATACTTTTAAAGAAATTTGCAATTGCATTTGCCATTGTTATCAACCCTCTTTTTTTTATCAGAGTTTTCTTATCGGTAATTATTACCGAACAATACAAATAATCGCAGCAAAGCTTCGGCAGAAGATACGCTGTTCACACTGCCGAAACTAAATGACGTTTTTCCAAAAACTGTCACAAGCTGCAAATTAATTTCAAAGATGAATTATTAGTTTATTTAATAAGCGCAAAAGAGAACTGCGCGCTTACACAAAGCTTTCCGTTAACGAAAGCTTTTCCCTCTGCAAAATAGAAAACGCCCTTGCTTTTCGTAATTTTGCACTCTGTTTCGATAGTATCACCGGGCAGGACTTTATTTTTAAACTTAACCTTGTCGAGTCCGGTAAAATACGGAGTTGCCCCCTCAGCCTTATCCGCAAGAAGCACACAGCTTGACTGCGCAAGGATCTCACAAAGTATTACGCCCGGCACAACAGGATTACCGGGAAAATGACCCTTTAAAAACCACTCGTCACCGGTGATATGTTTCTTTCCGTATGCCGTATCGTCCCTGATCTCCGCCTCGTCAATGAGAAGCATATTGTCACGATGAGGGATTATGTTTTTTATTTCTTCAATATTCATTACTCCACCGCCTTAAATGCCAAGCAAGCGTTATGACCGCCGAAGCCTAAGTTTGTTGAGATAGCAAGCTCGATCTCTGTTTCAACCGCATTGTTTGGAGTGTAATCAAGATCGCACTCTTCATCGGGTTCAAGAAGGTTAATAGTTGGCGGAACAATATTATTACGAAGCGCATTGATAGCAGTAATAGCCTCGACTGCGCCTGCTGCGCCAAGCATATGACCCGTCATTGATTTTGTTGAACTGATGTGAAGCTTGTAAGCGTCGTCGCCGAAAGCATTTTTGAATGTTTTTGTTTCGGTAAGATCATTCAGATGTGTGCTTGTTCCGTGAGCATTGACATATATTTTGCTCGGATCCGGAACTTCAATATCTTTCAAAGCTTCCTTAACAGCCGCTGCGGTACACTCGGCTTCCGGATCGGGCGAAGTCACATGATAAGCGTCGCAGGTCGAGCCGTAACCGACGATCTCGGCATATATTTTTGCTCCTCTTGCCTTTGCGTGTTCGTAATTCTCTACAATAAGCGCCCCGGCGCCCTCGCCGATAACAAAGCCCTGACGTCTTTTGTCAAAAGGCACAGACGCCGTATCTTTAGTTTCGGCAGCCGACAAAGCCTTGCACTGACCGAAACCGGCAACCGTGAAAGCATTAACGGCAGCCTCGCTGCCACCGCAGATAACAGCGTCGGCATAACCGTGTTTTACAGCTCTGTATGCCTCGCCGATCGCAGTTGAGCCCGTTGCGCAGGCTGTCGAAACAGCCATGTTTGCTCCCTTTGCTTTAAAGGTAATGGCAATGTTTCCTGCGGCAATATTATAAATCATTTTCGGAATAAAAAGGGGGGAAACTCGTCTTGGTCCCTTTTCCAAAAAGGCTATATGCTCTGTTGTGAATGTGTCAAATCCGCCGACACCCGAACCGAAGTAGACTCCGAAACGAAACGGATCTACATTTCCCAAAATACCGCTGTCTTCCACAGCTTCTTTTGCCGCATAAACGGCATATTGTGAGAAAAGATCCATTTTACGAAGCTGGCTCTTTTCAATCGCCGATGCAAGATCAACATTTTTTACCTCTCCGGCAAACTTATACTTCGAGTCGGCTGCGTCAAACTTTGTTATAAAATCAATACCGTTGACGCCCTTTACTGCGTTTGTCCAGTATTCCTTTACGCTGTTGCCTATCGGTGTCAGCGCTCCCATACCGGTAACAACTACTCTGTTCATTTCCTTTCCTCCTTCTTAGGCTGCAGCTTGTTAAAGACGCTGCGAAAAAACTTTAAAAAGGATTGCCCTTCATTTTTAAGGCAATATCTTTGTACAGTATTCCCAACCAAAACAGGAACACTTATTGGCTTTCTAAAAATCTGCTATATTAACTTTTGCTTAAAAGCGTTAAGACTTAGCGCTTCTCTTACAGACCGGCAATTCGCTGCGCTGTTGCCTGTTTTTATTTTTACTGAAAGATACTATTTTTAAAATTGCTTTGATTTTTAGCTTATTCGATTTCGCTGATGGGAATTTGTCGACCTTTTCTGCTTTATTCCGTCAGCGACCAAAGACGCTGTCTTTGGAATCTGCAAACTTTTGAAAAAGTTTGATCAAAACTTTAATAAGCTTCGCATCGCAAATAATTAAGTCGTTTACTATAACTTATTACATTGCAAGTCCGCCGTCAACACGAATAACTTCGCCCGTGATATATGCGGATTCGTCCGAACAAAGGAACGCAATTGCATTTGCCACGTCTTCGGGAAGTCCGCCCCTCTTCATCGGGATAGCGCTCGTAAACTGCTCCTTGACCTTGTCACTCAAAGCATTTGTCATATCCGTCATGATATAACCCGGCGCAACCGCATTAACGGTAACTCCTCTTCCTGCAAGCTCTCTTGCCACTGATTTTGTAATTCCTATAACGCCGGCTTTTGACGCAGAATAATTTGCCTGACCTGCATTGCCCTGAATACCTACGATAGAAGAAACGTTAACGATCCTGCCCGAACGCTTCTTCATAAAGTGAGTGTAGGTATGCTTGATCATGTTGAATGTGCCCTTGAGATTAACGCTGATAACAGAATCGAAGTCAGCCTCCGTCATTTTGATAACGAGCTTATCTCTTACGATACCTGCGTTGTTTACGAGAATATCAATTCCGCCGAACTCTTCGATGATCTTGTCGACAGCCGCTTTCGATTCCTCGAAATTCGACACGTCGCAATAGTAAAGCCCTACCTTAACTCCGAGCTGCTCAACCTCTTTTTTGGCATTCTCACCCTCGGCAGTATCACCGACATAAAGTATTGCAATATTTGCGCCCTGAGAGGCAAGCTTCTTTGCAACTGCAAGTCCGATTCCTCTTGAAGCGCCGGTGATAACGGCTGTTTTGTTTTCTAAACTCATTGCATGTTCCTCCGAATATTATAAACTCAATGCGTCAAGCGAAGTTTTATCTTCAACATTGAATACTCTGACGTCACCGTTTATCTTTTTTATAAGTCCCGAAAGTGTCTTTCCCACTCCTACCTCAATAAATGTGTCAACTCCGTCGTCTATAAGATTCTCAACTGTCTTCTGCCATGCGACAGGGTTGATAACCTGAGCTTCAATGAGAGCTTTAAAATCGCTGCTGTTCTCGTCAAACCCGTACGGCTTTGCGGTAATATTGCTGTAGAGCGGAATTTTCGGCTGTGATACTTCAATATTTTTGAGATACTCTCCCAGCCCCTTTGAAGCGCTGTTCATAAACGGTGAATGGAAGCCGCCGCTAACGGCAAGTCTTATTCCCCGTCCTTTTTCTTCTTTGACAGCTTCGATGAATTTTTCGACATTTTCTTCCGATGTAGCCACAACGGTCTGAGCCGGACTGTTATAATTCACGGGATATGTATCCTCAAAACGAGAAGCAATTTCCTCGACCTTTTCGGGCGGAAGCTTTACCACAGCGATCATTGCGCCTTTTCTTTCGTTTGCCGCAATATCCATCAGCTCGCCTCTTTTGCATACAAGCTTGAATGCTTCCTCATAGCTCAAAATACCGGTAAAACCGAGAGCTGCGATCTCGCCGAGAGAAAATCCCGCAGCATAATCGGGAGTTACGCCTTTTTCCACAACCGCAGCAGCCGCAGCCAGATCAACGGCAAAAACGCACGGCTGAGTGTTTACAGTTCTGTTTAGAACGTCCTTATCAGCTTCAAAGCACTGAGATGACGTTCCCTCTCTTATGCTGTCAGCCATATCGAAAACGGCTCTTGCTGCGGGTGAGCAGTCATAAAGCTCTCTGCCCATGCCGGGATACTGCGCTCCCTGACCCGAGAAAACGAATGCTATTTTACCCATTTTGAAGCACCTCCCAAAAGCTGTTCAGCCTGATCAAATATCTCTGTGATAATTTCTTCGGCAGTTTGTTCTTTAGTAATAAGACCCGAAATCTGACCTGCAAGAACCGAACCGTTTTTGACGTCGCCTTCAACGGCAGCTCTTCTGAGCGCACCCACACCGAGATTTGCAACGGTTTCCGACGTTGCTTCGGGAGCGTACTCTTCTTTGATAAAGTTTCTTGTGAAAGCGTTTTTGATTCCTCGGCAGGTATTTCCGCCAAAGCGTCTGCCTGTTGTGGCGGTTGAAATATCGGTTGCCTTGATAACGGCGTCCTTATAGTTTTGATGTACACCGCACTCCTTGGCTACCAAAAATCTTGTTCCAAGCTGAACACCGCTTGCGCCGAGCATAAACGCAGCCGCAACGCCGCGTCCGTCGCCGATACCGCCCGCAGCGATAACGGGAATGCTTACAGCGTCGACAACCTGCGGAACTATAGCCATTGTTGTAAGCTCGCCGATGTGACCGCCTGATTCCTGACCCTCGGCAACAACCGCTGTTGCGCCGCACTTTTCCATTTTCTTTGCCATAGAAACCGACGCAATGACCGGGATAACCTTAATACCGGCTTCTATCCACATATCCATAAACTTTGCAGGGCTTCCCGCTCCTGTAGTAACGACTGGAACTTTTTCCTCTGCAACTACTTTTGCAACCTCCTCGGCATAAGGGCTTTGGAGCATTATATTAACGCCAAACGGCTTGTCGGTAGCCTCTTTGGCAATATTTATCTGTTGACGTAAATAGTCGCTGTCTGCGTTCATTGCAGAAATAATACCCAAACCGCCTGCATTAGAAACGGCAGCCGCAAGCTTTCCGTCGGCGATCCACGCCATACCGCCTTGAAAAATGGGGTATTTAATTCCAACAGCTTCACAAATCGGAGAATTAATCATTGGTTTACCTCTT
>CACYDY010000317.1 GCA_902773245.1 uncultured Ruminococcus sp. | reverse complement strand
TGTATATTTTTAGTAGGCAGTTTCCGAGCGGAAGTCTATTTGTTGTTACAAAATGCAAGGCGGCATTACCTGCGGCCGTGTGGCCGCCCGCCCGCATCGGCTTATTGACTGTTTTCCATAAATATGATAAAATATATTTATTAAGATTGTTTGGGTGTGATATTTTGATACTGGAAGCTTATTCGTGTTCCGACAGAGGAATGCAGAGGAAAAATAACGAAGATAATTTATATTTTAACGGTCTGATAAAAGACGAGAGCTCCGATTCTTTCCGTCATTACGAAAAAATGAATATAAACAAGCGGCGTGCGGTGTTCGGCGTTTTTGACGGCATGGGCGGCTATCTCAACGGAGAACACGCATCATATCTCACTGCAGACTGTGTTAAATCATTTTTGAAGGATAACAAAAAGGGCGATCCGAATGAACTGTTAAAAGAAATAGCGTTCTACGCTGAGGAACAGGTTTGCGAGGAGGTCGGGCAGTCGGGTCAAAAAATGGGTTCAACTCTTGCGATGCTCTACTTTGAAAAAAACAATTACAGCCTGTGCAATATAGGTGATAGTCCGATCTATATAATTCGAAAGGGTGAGCTGAAAAGAATTTCAACCGAGCACACCGAGGCGGCTGCCTATGAAAAAATTTACGGAGAAAAGCCGCCCAAGAATAAAAAATTCCCACTGACTCAGTATGTGGGAATGGGTGAGAGTATTACTCAATTATCGCCTTATTACAAACACGGCAGTGTAAACGAGGGTGACATTTTCTTGATTTGCAGCGACGGTCTTACCGATATGCTTGATGCCCCCGAGATAAGCAGGATCATAAATTCAAGCCGTCCGCTTGCGGATATAGGAAAGATCCTTCTTAAAAATTCCAATGACAAGGGCGGAGATGACAACATCACTTTTATTCTGATCCGTGCTACCGACGTTTCCGAATCTAAAGACGAAAATGATGACAATGCAGTTAAGAATACAGAATCGCCTGCCGCTCGCAGTAAGGAGCCAATGAGCAGATTTGACAGTACGACAGCTAAGAAAAGCGATGTCAGAACAAAACCGAAAGACGAAGCTTCACACTCCGAAAAAGAGTACGAATACAGATCCATCGTGAAAATAGTGATAGGAACCGTAATTTTTTCTGTGATTGTGATAGCGGTTTCCTTCATTACAGCTTTGAGAGTATAAACAACAGCGGACAGCCGATTAAGACTGCCCGCTGTTTTGATGTTATTATTACTTCAAAAATCCCGAGATGATCTGCTCCTCTGCCTGTTGCTCGGTCAGCCCGAGAGTCATAAGCTTTATCAGCTGTTCGCCTGCAATTTTTCCTATTGCGGCTTCGTGGATCAGGCTTGCTTCCGTGCTGTTTGCCAAAAGCTCGGGAGTAGCAAGTACGCTTGCGTGATCCATGATTATCGAGTCACACTCGGAGTGTCCCGAGCAGGAGCTGTTGCCGTTCAGTCGGCTTGTAAAATGCTGAGTGCTGTTATCTCTTGCAACCGTTCTGCTGACTATGTTGCAGCTGCAGTTCTCGCCGTTCAGCTCTGCGTTAAATTCCGAAACAGCATTTTGAACTCCTGTGGTCATGACGCTTTCGTTGATCTCAAGCTTTGAATTGGCTGCAAGATCAGCCTTAGTAGATCTGAGAGTGTCGTCGATACCTGAAATTTGAGATGTTTCCATTTTCATCTGAGCGCCTTCGTCAAGATGTACGACTGTTGTGGGGTTCATCAGCCTTTTTCCTCTGCCTTCACCCTCGCCGTAATGCTTTTCGAAATATCTGACTTTGGAATTCTTACCCACAAAAAATGTGTGTATTCCATCGTGGGCGCTGTCGGCGCTGCCGCAGTTGTGTATGCCGCAGCCGGCAATTATTATAACGTCGCAGTTTTCACCGATAAAGAAATCGTTGTAAACAAGCTCTTTCAGTCCTGTTTCGGAGATGATAACGGGTATGTGAACGCTTTCGTTTTTTGTGTTGTCCTTAATTTTTATGTCGATGCCGGATTTGTCGTTTTTGGGGATAATCTCGATGTTTGCCGTGGAATTTCGTGCGGCAGCTTTACCGTTAGCCCTGATGTTATACGCTCCGACCGGAAGAGAGTCAAGCTCTGCCACTTGATAAAGCATTTTCTTTTGAATTTCGTCCACGTTATTCACCTCCGTTGTTGTTTGTAACGCTGTTCAGAAGTTCGGGAAGAATATTTTCCTTTGAGTCGTATTTTTCTATCTGACCGTCTTTGAGATATATTATTTTGTCGGCAATGTCAAGAATACGCTCCTGGTGACTGATAATAACGATATTTCCTTTTGTTTGCTGAACCATTTTTTCAAAAACGTGAATAAGCTTCTGAAAACTCCAGAGATCAATGCCGGCTTCAGGCTCGTCAAAAAGACTGAGCTTTGAGGAACGGGCAAATATCATGGCAATTTCTATTCTTTTGAGTTCGCCGCCCGAAAGGCTGCCGTCAAGGCTTCTGTTCAGATAATCGGTTGCATTAAGCCCGACTTCACTGATGATACCACGAATCTCGGAAAGCTTTGTACCTTTTCCTGCCGCCAAAAACATAAGATCCTTTACTGTCAGACCTTTAAATCTTACGGGCTGCTGAAATGCATAGCTAATTCCCTTGTTTGCTCTTTCGGTTATTGACAGTTCGGTAATATCTTCGCCGTCAAGAATTATTTTGCCTTCAGTGGGTTTGATAATGCCTGCAATAAGTTTTGCAAGAGTCGATTTTCCGCTGCCGTTCGGTCCTGTGACGGCAACGAAATGATCATTTATATTTAAATTTATATCTTTAAGAATAACCTTGTCGTCTGTCTGATAACAGATATTTTGTAGCTCTAACAAATTTTTGCCTCAATTCTATCTTAAATTTTCTTCCTTATTATACCACCAAAACATAATTTATACAAGTAACAAACCGTAAAATCTATGTGGTTCGGAGAGAATTTTTAGGTACGGTAATATTATTGCAAACAACATTATAATTCTCACTTTGTAATACTCCCAACCGAATGCCGAAGCGTTTGATTTAAACGGCGAATTGGCTGTTGTAAAGATTTGAGTAGAATCCGCCGAGCTTCAAAAGTTCATCGTGAGTTCCCTGTTCGATAACATTTCCGTCTTTCATCACAAGAATAATGTCGGCTTCGCGAATTGTTGACAGTCTGTGTGCAACAATAAAGCTGGTTCTGCCTTTCATCATCTTTGCAAAGGAACGCTGTATGCGTATTTCCGTTCTTGTGTCAATGGAGGAAGTAGCCTCGTCCAGAATCAGCATGGGGGGTATGCTGAGCATTATTCGTGTAATACAAAGAAGCTGTTTCTGTCCCTGCGAAAGCCCTGAATTAGCGTCGCTTATAACAGTGTCATATCCCTGTGGCAGCCGTTTTATAAAGCTGTGAGCGTGCGTTGCCTTTGCTGCTGCCGTTATTTCTTCTTCGGTTGCGTCGGGTTTTCCCATTGTAATGTTTTCACGGACAGTTCCTTGTTTTATCCAGGTTTCCTGCAATACCATTCCAAAGCTTGAACGCAGGCTTTCTCTTGTAATATCTGCGACAGAATATCCGTCCACACTGATATTTCCCGAATTTACATCATAAAAACGCATGAGCAGATTGATCAAAGTTGTTTTTCCGCAGCCTGTAGGGCCTACTATTGCAACACGCTGACCTTTTTTAACCTTCAAATTGAAATTTTCTATGAGTTTTGTGTTTGGAGAATAGGAAAACTCTACATTTTCAAGCGTGACATTTCCCTCGGCGTGTTCCATAATTTTGGCGTTCGCACAGTCCGAAGTCTGTGACGGTTCTTCGATAAGCTCAAAAACTCTGACTGCGCAGGCGAGAGCGTTTTGCAGCTCTGTTATAACACCCGAAATTTCATTGAAGGGTTTTGTGTACTGATTTGCGTAGCTTAAAAAACAGGAAAGACCTCCGACAGTCATATTTCCGTTAATAACGGCGATCGCGCCCGTAAGCCCGACCGCAGCGTAGATCAAGCTGTTGACAAACCTGGTCAGAGGGTTCGTCAGCGACGAGAAGAAAACAGCCTTAACGGCAGCCTTTGAAAGTCTGTCGTTAGTATCGTCGAAACGCCGAAGTGCTTCGTCCCCATAAGAAAATGCCTGAACAATTTTTTGATTGCCTATCATTTCGTCAATGAGGGCAGTTTGTTCTCCTCGAATTTCGGATTGAGTCTTAAAATAATTATAAGTGCTTTTTGATATATATTTTGCCATAAATAGAGATATAGGAGTCAGAATAACGACCAACACGGTGATCTTAACGTTTATTGAAAGCATAAATGCGAGTGTTCCAAGGATAGTGACAACACCCGAAAACAGCTGTGTAAATCCCATCAGCAGTCCGTCTGCGAACTGATCGACGTCTGCGATAAGACGGCTGACGATCTCTCCGTGAGGGTGGGAATCCAAGTAGGAGAGAGGCAGGCTTTGTATTTTGTTAAAAGCTTCGTTTCGTATGTCACGTACTACCTGAAAAGTGATTTTGTTGTTGATAGTATTCATGAGCCACTGCAAAACAGAGCTGACTCCCATCAAAACGGCTGCCCGAGCGAGAATTTTGAGAATTGATTCAAAGCTGACATTGTTCCTGCCAAGGATCAGATCTATTGCTTTTCCGGTCAAAATGGGAAGATAGAGCGTTATTGCAACCGTTGCTGCGGCAAAAAGAACGGATAAAAATATCAGAGGCTTGTATTTTGAAACATAGCTTAATACTTTTTTTAAAGCATATTTTTGATTTGTTTTGTTTTCTTTTTTCATTATTTTTTGCCCTCCGCAGAGAATTGAGAGTCATATATTTCCCTGTAGACCTCACAGCTTTTCAGCAGGCGGTCGTGAGTTCCCACACCGACTGCGATCCCGTCATCAAGAACAACGATCTTGTCGGCATATTGTATAGATGACGTCCTTTGTGAAACTATGAAAACAGTAGTGGAATTTTTCATATTTCTCAAAGCTTTTCTCAGTTTTGCGTCCGTTGCATAGTCAAGTGCAGATGAACTGTCATCAAGTATAAGTATTTTTGGTTTTGAAACGATCGCCCTTGCAATCGTCAAACGCTGACGCTGTCCTCCCGAAAGATTTTTACCGTTTTGTTCTATCTCAAAGTCGAGTCCGTTTTCTTTTTTGTCGATAATCTCTTTTGCTTGGGCAATTTCAAGAGCTTCCCGGATTTCGCTGTCCGAAGCGTCTTTTTTACCCCATCTGATGTTGTCTCTGACGCTGCCTTTGAAAAGTACGGCTTTTTGAGGAACAATTCCGAAAAACGATCTAAGCTTTTCCGTGCTGCATTCCTTTACGTTCACACCGTTTATTAAAACAGATCCCTTTTCCACGTCGTAGAATCTTGCGATAATGTTGACAAGCGACGTCTTTCCCGAACCGGTGCCGCCGATTATCCCCACGGTTTCACCGGGCTTTACTTTCAGATTTATGTCTGAAAGTGAATAGTCCGCCGCATTTTTGTAACGCAAATAAGCGTTGTTTATTTCCACAATATATTCCGACGTTGCGTTGTCACACGATTTTTCGCCCGAAGTCATGCTTGGCTTGATTTCGAGAACATCTTCTATTCTCTTTGAGCTGGCAGCGGATTTTGTCAGCGTTATGATCAGGTTTGCAAGCTTGACAAGCTCCGTCAGGATTTGTGACATATAGTTATACAGCGCAACAACTGCGCCCTGAGTTAAAACTCCCTGATAAACTTCAAGTGCGCCCGTATAAATGAGAACGATTATCGCAGTGTTGATAATTATAAACGTCAGCGGATTCATCAGCGCAGAGATCTTTCCCGTGAATTTCTGCATTGAGGTAAGAGTATCGTTTGCTTTTTGAAACTCTTCAATTTCGTCGTTCTCCTTGCAGAATGCGCGAAGAATTCTTACTCCTGTCAGGTTTTCCTTAGTTATGTCAAGAACGCTGTCGAGCTTTTGCTGTGTTTTGTTGTAAAGCGGAATACACCCAAGCATTATTCCAAACACAACGACCGACAAAAGAACTATCGCACCGACGAATATCATTGCCGCGCGAAAATCTATTGTGAATGCCATTATCATCGCTCCCAAAACAATAAAAGGAGAACGCAGAAACAGCCTTAACGTCAGGTTGACGCCGTTTTGAACCTGATTCAGATCGCTTGTTAACCTGGTGATCAGGGTTGATGTTCCCGTTTCGTCAAGCTCGCTGTAGGAAAAATTTTGAATGTGATCAAAAAGAACACGTCTGACTTTTGCGGAAAAGCCGATCGCAGCCTTAGCCGAAAAATACTGAGCGGTAACCGAACAGATCAGCCCCATCAGCCCCAAAGCCCCCATGATCATACACATATTAACAATATGCCTTGTGTCGCCGCCGCCGATACCTTTATCAATTATTGAAGCAACAACAAGCGGTATGAAAAGCTCAAACAATGCTTCCGTCATTTTGAAGAGAGGCGCTAAAACACATTCTTTTCTGTAATCCTTGATATAAACCAACAGTTTTTTCATTGATTCCTCCGAGTATTCCTGATATTCGAAAACGGACAGCGAATATGAATACTGTCCGTTTTTCATATTTATTTTTTTAGTTATAAATGCACTATCCACAACTTAAGAGTAGAGTGAATGTATGCAGGGTTCGGGGCGTTAGCCCCGATAGGTGGCGGGCGAAGCCCGCCACCCT
>CACYDY010000316.1 GCA_902773245.1 uncultured Ruminococcus sp. | reverse complement strand
GTCATTACGGAACCTGCGCTGTCCTTCGGATATTTCAGAATTTTGTTGATTTCTAATCGCATATCGGGATCGGCATGCTTCAGAATACGCTTCACCACGTTGGCGGGCATTTCTTCGATAATATCAACTGTATCATCAATATAAAGATCATCAATGACCTCTTTCAGCTCGCTGTCGCTGAACGTCGAGATCAGCAGTTCCTGTGTGTCGGAATCTATATAAACAAAAACCTCGCTTGCCAGTTCCTTTGGTAATATTCTGAAAACCAGCGGAAGATTTTCTCTCGGAAGCTCTTCCATCAAATCGCCAATGTCAGCAGGGTTCATTTCGACAAGTATTTTTTTCAGATCCGAATATTTTCGCTTTGAGATGTGATCCTTCACTTCTTCTGCAAGCTCTTCCGGATCAAAATCAAATTCATTTTCTGTTTCCGGCATAAAAAACACCCCCTGAAAAAAATAAAGCCCCGCACTCTTTTGAGAGGGCAGGACAACCAAACAGCTTCAAAGCAAAACGCACCGAATTATTATCGTTCAAGCTTTAGCATCACAGGGCAATGAAATTGCGTTAAGTAACACCTTAATTCGATGTTCCCTGTTGGCCTACGAATAGTGTCTCCACTACTTTGCGGCAGCAACCCGTATCCCTATGGTAGCCTTACCTACCGATGAATCAAATCACTACTAATAGCTTAAACCTATTTTCAATGTTTGTCAATACATATTCATTCATATACGGTGAAAATTACAATTTTGTAATTTTGCAGTGATCTTTTACCTCGCATTTTAACAAGCCTTTAAAACACGTAAAAAACAACAGAACGGCTTTTTTACGCCGTCCTGCTGTTTACATTTATTACAAAGAAAGAAAAACTCTTAATAACCTTATCCCGATTTACCTTGTATTTCTGCTTCTCTTTTGTTCTATAAAAATTATACACCAAATTCATATTTTTTACAACTTTAAAACGCCTGTTTTTTTTGGCAACAAAATTCGTCACACTTTTGGATTTTATTGCAAATCATCTAATTATATTTCTGATTTGTAATAATAATTGTCAGTTTTTGTTTTATAATATGTTTGTATACTAAAAATGTTAATTAATATTATCAAATAATATGTGTTTTGCAAGCGAGGTTGTTAAAATGAGTTTTTCGGAATATTTAAGCACTTACTTAAAAGACAACAAAATCAGCGTTACTAAGCTGGCTAAAACACTCGACGTTGAGAGAACAACGATTTATCGCTACATAAACGGCGAACGTGTGCCAAAGGACGTCGAATCCGTTGATCAGATCGCAAAAGCTCTTTGCATGAAAAACGATGAACGCAGCAAGCTTTTTAAAGAATACGACAAAGCCGTTTTGGGAGATGATGTTGTCAACAGCTATATTTATTTGAAGGATCTTTTGAACGGTCTTAATAATGCGGTTGACATTCCGCCGATCCATTTCAGCATAATACCAAACGACGAACCCAAACACTATGAATATGACACAAATTTCACGCCGATCTACTCGACGGGTGCGATCAAATCGTTTGTCGGAAAAATGCTAAGAGAAGTTCTTGCGTCAAAGAAAACAAACAGATACGTCAAGACAATAATGCATCCGACAAACAAAGATATCAACGGATTGCTCATACCCTTTTTGGGAGGAACCGACATCAGATTGGAACAGATCGTATGCTTTGAAAAAATGTTTGAAAAATGCTACGTTAATCTTGAAATTCTGAAAAATGTTATCCCTCTGTCGTTTTCTCTCAAAAACTACAATGCATTCTACCACTATGACAACTTGGAAAGTCATTACAACTCAATGTCGATACTCCCTAATCTTATCGTTACCAACAGCGAAGCGTTGATGTTTGACCACGAGGGACAGTCGGGCTTTTACTCGTCAAACCCAAAGGTTGTGAAGTATTTTTCCGATATGTTTGACAAAAACTCTCAAACCTGCTTCACTCTGCTTGAAAAAGGAAACGACACTAACGATGTCAGAACAATGAACCAAGCTTTGACGTCGACAAACCCCGGAACGCTGTTCAACAGTCCGTGTCTTGCGCCATGTCTTGATTATTCTATAATGAAAAAACGCATATGCAATTTTCCCCAAAAGAACAAGCTTATTGACTCGTTGATATATCAATACGGCGACTGGAACGGCTCGGAACATATCGGAAACAAATATGTCGATTTTTTCACAAGCTTCTGCACAAAGAACGGTTTCCGATACTTTGTTGAAACAGGCAGGGTCGGAGAATTTCCCGAGTTTTTCTATGAACCATTTACGGTTGAAGAACGTATCAATGTATTAAAAAGGTCTATCATAATGATAAAAGAGAAGCACTGTGAATACATAATCGCCAAAGACGGGATTGCTCTTCCCGATAAAATCCAGCTTTACTACAACAAAGACGAAAAAACGGTAGCATTCCGTCAGATCAGCAAAAACAAGCTTTTACAGATCTCGGTAAACGAAATCAGCGTTTTTAACACGGTAGTCAACTACATAGAATATCTTAAAATGAAAAATTTAATTTTGAGCGAGAAAGAGGCAGTAGATTTTATTCAAGATTTGATCGACAACAAATTCGGTGAAGCAGACTAAAATCCCACACCTGATTATTATTTGCACAGCAAACAAAATAAAAAATGACTTTTTTCGTAATAAAAACTGCTCGGACTTCAAATTCCGAGCAGTTTATTCGTATTATTATAACATATAATAAGTGCATTATTATGAGGTCAGCTCTGCTTTTTCCTGAAACTCAGGAACAGTCATACCTGCCCTTTTGGCTGCGTCTGATATCGTAAGAATACCGTCCTTCACAAGTCCTGCAAGGGTTTTCATTATGCCTTGTTGTAATCCTTGCTCTATTCCTTTTTCTATTCCTTGCTCTATTCCTTGTTGTAGTCCTTGTTCTATTCCTTTTTCTATTCCTTGTTCTATTCCTTTTTCTATTCCTTGTTCTATTCCCTTTTCAATACCCTGCTCTAAACCTTTTTCCATACCCTCTCTAATAGCATCGTTTCTCATATCCTCGATTGCCTTACACATATCAACACGCTCCTCTCCGGGGTTATATTTTAACTTCGATCCCGTAACGATATTTATCATATCGGCTGTTTTTCTTGAAATTCTCTGATATGTAGAATCTTCGTGCAGCACTTCGTCGAGTCTTTTCTTATCCTTCGAATATTTTACATATTTCAGCGCAGCTCTAAGCTCCGTATGAAACCTGCCAAAGTCATCATCGGAAATATCGGCAGGCGCTATCAGGTGCAAGTGATAATTATCTACAAATTTTAATATCTCGATATCCGCCGAAAGCATTCCGTGAAGATCGGTCGGAGCTTCCCATTTGTCTGCGCCGAAATAAACGGTAAGTGTTATAACCGGCAAAAGCTTATCTGTTTTATAAAAACCCGAAAGAAACTCTGCCTGAGTTTCGGCGCTGTCTGAATCTTTGCGATGAGCTTTTGACGCTTCGTCCACCTGCGACGCATATTGGATCGCATCGTACAGCATATTTCTTACAGGCATTGCATAGTGCATCTGTGATTGATTTTCAATACCGAGCAAAAGATATGCTGCGTTTTTATCTGCTTTTGCCGTTGCAACCTTCAAAACATCTCTGTATTTCTGAACCGGTACCGTTTCGGAATTACCGTAAGGAAGCGCAATCGCAGTTGTATCGATTGATTTTAGCTGATCGGGGTCAATAACCTGTCTGCCGCCGTAACAATAAAAGTTAAAAGCATCGGCAAACACGGCATTGTCCTGCATATATTCTTTTGTAACAGTATCCTTATCTGCCAATCCGCTCACTCCCTATAATTTAATTTTAACATAACTAATCAAAAAATACAAGAGTTTTTTCCCGTCCGGCGGCCACACGGCCGCAGGTAATGACGCCTGACATTTTGTAATGGTTAGTTTGCTTCCGCTCGTCGGCTGCCAATTAAAATTATACACTTAGTCCCGGGCGAACGCCCGCAGGTAATGCCGCCTAACATTTTATAACAACAAGTTGGCTTCCGCTCGTCACTGCCTACTTAATTTATACACTAAGAGCCACACGACCGCAGGTAATAACGCCTGACATTTTGTAACAACAAGT
>CACYDY010000315.1 GCA_902773245.1 uncultured Ruminococcus sp. | reverse complement strand
GCAAAAACAGACCAACTCTTGTTTAAAAAGGATATATTGATGAAAAAACTTGTACTTATACTCTTCTCAAGAGGCGACTATATACAACCGCCTTGTATATGATAACAAATTTTTCGAAAAATTTCAAGTCCTTTTTTAAAAATATTTCTGAAAATATCAAACTTTTTTCATAGATTTTTAATTTACAATCTATTAATACATACCGCCCATGTCAGGTGCCGGCGGCGCAGGAGGTGTCGGCTCTTTGATATCGGCTACAAGCGACTCTGTGGTAAGCACCATCGAAGCTACCGAAGCCGCATTTTCAAGCGCCGAACGAGTTACCTTTGTAGGATCCACGATACCTGCAGAAAGCATATCGGTGTATTCTTCAGTCAATGCATTGAAGCCGTATCCGATCTTACCGGCGTTCTTGATATTCTCAACGATAACCGAACCCTCAAGACCTGCATTTGCGGCAATCTGACGAACAGGCTCTTCGAGCGCCTTGAGAACGATCTTAACGCCTGTCTTTTCGTCACCCTCAGCCTTCTCAAATACTTCCTCAACTGCGCCTACAGCATTCATAAGAGCTGTGCCGCCGCCTGCTACGATGCCCTCTTCAACAGCCGCTTTTGTAGCTGCAAGAGCGTCCTCGATTCTGAGCTTCTTCTCTTTCATTTCGATTTCGGTAGCTGCGCCTACTTTAATAACCGCAACACCGCCTGCAAGCTTAGCGAGTCTTTCCTGAAGCTTTTCACGATCGAAGTCGGAGGTCGTTGTTTCAAGCTGAGCACGGATCTGAGATACTCTGGAAGCGATCTGCGCCGAATCACCCTGACCGTCTACGATGATAGTATTCTCTTTGTCAACCTTAACCTGTCTTGCGCGGCCAAGCTGTGACATATCGGTATCCTTGAGTTCAAGACCGAGATCAGAGCTGATAACCTGACCGCCGGTAAGAATAGCGATATCCTGAAGCATTTCCTTTCTTCTGTCGCCGAAGCCCGGTGCTTTTACCGCAACGCAGGTAAATGTTCCGCGAAGCTTGTTGAGGATAAGAGTTGTGAGAGCCTCACCCTCGACGTCCTCTGCGATGATAACAAGCTTTTTGCCTGCCTGAACGATCTCTTCAAGGAGCGGAAGAATATCCTGAGTTGAAGAAATCTTCTTGTCTGTGATGAGAATGTAAGCGTCGTCGATCTCGGCTACCATCTTGTCCGTATCCGTTACCATATAAGGAGCGATATAACCTCTGTCAAACATCATACCCTCAACAACCTCGGAGTATGTTTCGGCAGTCTTTGACTCTTCGACTGTGATAACGCCGTCGTTTGAAACTTTGTCCATAGCTTCTGCGATGAGCTTTCCGATAAACTCGTCTGCGGAAGAAATTGTTGCAACTCTTGCAATATCCTCGGAGCCGCTAACCTGCTTTGAGTTGTCGACTACAGCCTTTACAGCTGCATCAACCGCTGCGCTGATACCCTTTTTGAGCATCATCGGGTTTGCTCCTGCGGTAACATTTTTCATACCCTCTCTGATGAGAGCCTGCGCAAGCAGGGTCGCAGTCGTTGTTCCGTCACCGGCAACATCGTTGGTTTTTACGGAAACTTCCTTTACGAGCTGAGCGCCCATATTCTCAAACGGATCGTCAAGCTCGATCTCCTTTGCGATCGTAACGCCGTCGTTTGTAATAAGCGGCGCGCCGAACTTCTTGTCAAGAACTACGTTTCTGCCCTTGGGGCCGAGTGTGATCTTGACTGTATCCGCAAGCTGGTCGATACCTGACTTTAATGCCTTGCGAGCTTCCTCGCCGTAAATAATTTGCTTAGCCATAATATAATTACCTCCAATTAATGAGTTATCTATAACTTTTATTCAACAACAGCAAGAATATCAGACTGACGAACGATAGTATACTCTTCGCCGTCAACCTTAACCTTTGTTCCGGCATAATTGTTTGTGAGAACCTTATCGCCCACATTGATCTGCATAACTACTTCCTTGCCGTCAACAACACCGCCGGGACCTACTGCAACAACATTTGCAAACTGGGGCTTTTCCTGAGCTGCCGCTGCAAGAACGATACCGCTCTTTGTTGTTTCTTCTGCTTTTTCAGCTTTTAACACTACTCTGTCCAAAAGTGGCTTAATAGTCATAATATATTCCTCCTTGGATAATAAGTCGAATTTTGTTTTAGCACTCTATCTTCCTGAGTGCTAAATATATTCTATACCATTATTCGGAAAAAATCAAGTGTTATTTTCATTTTAACAAATTGTTTACAATCCCCTGATCTCATTGCATATGATTCTAAAAATTACACAGGTTGGAGCTTCCCTCTCAGTATAAAAAAGGGGTACCTTGTTTTTATATATTTGTATTGCAATTCCGAGCAAAACGTGTTATCATTAAGAATATCAAACAGAATTTCGGGTGATATTTATGGATTTTAGTCTACTTCAACCAAGCGATTACACTTTTACTTACAAAACTTTAACTCCCCAGGCGGTCAACGATCTTTCTTTAGATTATATATGCGATTCTCTCTCAAAAGATGTCTTTGAGCGAAACAGCATTAAAAATCTTATGATCAACATCACCGAAGATGAGCGAGTCATAAAATACAGAGGTGACATTTTTGATGATCTTCTCAAAAATCCAAAGCTGAGCAAAGAGCTCGAACAGCTTCTCTCCGAACTCGCCGAACTGAGAGAACTGGACAAATTTCAAAAGGATACCGATGCGTCCGACCTTTGGCTGCTGATCAACAGGCTGCGTGAAATTGACGGCTATGTAAACTGTATTACAAAAATCAAGCAGTCACTCGAAAGCGTGGAGCTTCACTCCGAAGGTCTGCTAAAGCTTAAAGAAATAGTTACAGATATCCATGACAACAGCGGTTTCCCGGAAATAAAAAAGGATATCGAAGAAACTCTTGCAATAGCGCAGCGTATTAAAAGCATAACTATCGGAGTAAATCTTGACAACCTGCTCAAGCCCTCCACCGTCGGCATTATCTCAATGAACACCTTTCCGATAACCGACAGCGGTCTGCTCAAAAACTTTATGGGAAAAATCAAGCAGGGCGACGAGCTTAACTCGGACTCCGCATTTTCAAGCATGAAGACATTTCACCCGCAGAATCCGTCTACCACAAAAATAGGCATGGCACAGGTCGTAGTCGGCGCTCAGCAGGAGATCCACAGCGTTATGGCGACCGAATTGCCAACCGGCTCGGACGCATTGTCTTCAAGTATGAAAAAACCTGTCACGGCGATCGTAAAGAAAATAGTTCGTGATATAAAGGCTACTTTGCAAAAATACATAAGTATCAGTGGATTTACGCTTGTTTCTCTTGTGCCCGAGATAATTTTTTATATTCGCTGGGCAGATCTGATCAACAAGATCAAATCGAAAGGTCTGCCGTTATGCAAGGCCGAGCTTATTCCCAATTCAAACAGAGAATTATTCACAAAAGGAATTTACAATTTGAAGCTTGCGATAAAGGTCACCGAAGGCGACGATATAAAAATAATAGGAAACAATTTTGAATTTTCCGACAAGGGACGAATTTACATCATGACGGGTCCCAACCGCGGCGGAAAAACTATTTTTACCCAAGCCGTGGGAATTGCTTTTCTTCTCGCTCAAAACGGTATTTATGTTCCTGCGCAAGCCTTTAGCTTCAGTCCGTGTGACAATATTTTTACACACTTCCCCGCAGACGAAAACGAAACGGTCGATCTGGGCAGACTCGGTGAAGAGTCGCAGCGTATTGCCGAAATTTTCAACATGGCAACCGACAAAAGCCTTTTGCTCTTTAATGAAAGCCTTGCCACCACCAACGTTGCCGAGGGACTTTATATTGCAAAAGATGTTGTCAAGGCGATGAAATACATCGGAACACGCACTGTTTTTAACACTCATATGCATGAGCTTGCTCGACATCTTGATGTTTTCAACGCAGAAAACGAAGGCAGCAGCAAAGTTGAAAGTCTTATTACGGGAGTTGAAAACGGCGCAAGGTCGTTCAAAGTTTCTATTGCGCCGCCTCAGGGCGTCAGCTACGCAAGGGATATCGCCTTAAAATACGGAGTTACATTTGAGCAGATAAAAAAGAATTTGGATTCGAAATAACAGAAAAAAACAAGGTTGACTTAGATCTACAATAAGTCAGCCTTGTTCATTTATTAGTAGTAATTTATCATGATTGCTGAATAAAGCAAAACAAAAACGCTTACAAGTTAAGTAAGCGTTTTTGGTGGGAACAACAGGGCTCGAACCTGTGACCCTCTGCTTGTAAGGCAGATGCTCTCCCAGCTGAGCTATGCTCCCAAGCCGTTCGCCAAATCTCTCAGCGACAGTTATAATAATACAACATTTTATTCGTTTTGTCAATAGGTATTTGGAAATTTTTTTATTTTTTCCATATGCTTAACTAAAGGTTGATTTATTCCACTCTCTATCAAGGAACCACTGATTAAATTTTCAAGAACTCTTATATACCAACAGGAGTCATATAGTATTTTCCTACAAGGAAAATCCCCTCGACATAAGCCGAAGGGATAAATTGGTGCAGGTAACAGGACTTGAACCTGCATGAAATTGCTTTCACATGGACCTGAACCATGCGCGTCTGCCAATTCCGCCATACCTG
>CACYDY010000314.1 GCA_902773245.1 uncultured Ruminococcus sp. | reverse complement strand
CAACTCTTCAACACGCTTTTGAAATGCCCTCTGCTGCTTGCTCTGCCGCCCTGTGGGCGTTTTTACTTCAATGAATACAGTTTTACCACCCTTTGCAAAAAGCGTTAAATCAGCCTCTCCGGGCAGTCCTATATTGATAGGATTACCGTTAACTGTCAAGAACGTACCGACATTATTACGTCTTACTATTCCAACCTTCGATAGCTCTACACGGATAGCGTTTTGCAGTTTCGTTTCTTCGTTTTTCACCGCCGAGCCACCCCCTTTGCTTTTGCTGATAGTACACCCAGCCGGGCTTGTAACCCTTCATTTTTGCATACTCTTTAAGCTCCTCGACCGTTGTACACTCGTTCGGTGTAAGAAAATATTTTACACGATTTTTTGCGCTGTCAAGCTTTACAAGGTCAGTATCGACCTTTTGTTTGTCGTGCTTTTCAAAATCAAATTCCGCACCGCATATCGGGCAAACTCTTGTGCTTATTGACACTGCCGCAAAACAATTTTTGCAGATTTTAAGCGGCTGTTCGCTTTCGCCTTTTTTGTGCGGATGACCTTCTAAAAGCCACTCCCGCTCCCTATCGGGAAAGCCGAAACGGCTGATATTATTAACGTGGTCTATTATGATCGCACGCTTTCCCGGTTTATATCGCATACACCGCATCGACTGCTGAGTGTACAAAATAAGCGACTTTGTAGGACGTAAAAGTATAACACATTCGCAGTCGGGCACGTCAAACCCTTCGGAAACAATATCGACATTGCAAAGTATTTTAATTTTACCTTGTCTAAAATCTTCTATCGCCTGATCTCGTTCTCTCTGCGGTGTAGTTCCGTCAATATGCGCTGACGGGATCCCGCTTTCGGTAAAATTTTCGGCTGTTCTTCTCGAAAATTCCACGGTCGGAAGATAGCAGATAGTTTGCTTTCCGTCTGCAATTCTTCGATAATGCTTGATGACGTCACCGTAAATTTTAGCCCTATTTTTCTCGAAAAAGTCCGCAACTTCCGACTGTATAAAATCACCGTTTCGGGTGTGGAATTTCGGCATTTCAACAACGGGTGCATAGTAGTCATACGGGGCTAAAAAGCTGTTTTCAATCAGCCACTTTGCGGTCACGCCCTCGATAAGAATGTCATTGACATCTTGTAAGCCTGAGCCGTCTATCCTCTCGGGTGTAGCCGTAACCCCTATTCGGGGAACGTCCGAAAAGTAATCATAAATGTGCTTATACGATTTTGCTAACGAATGATGGTTCTCGTCTGTTATTATCAACTCGGGTTTTCGAGTGCTTTTGACGTGCCGTGTAAGTGTTTGTACCATTGCAATTTTGCAAAAATCCATTTGTACACCGCAGTTTACAAATGTCGAATAAATCTGCCTTACCAACTCTTGACGATGCACCAAAAACAGTACATCTTTAGTGTTTGCGGTGTACCGCCTTGCGATCTCTGCGAGAATTACAGACTTACCTCCGCCGCAAGGCAGTACAATACAAGGTGCTTTGTAGCCGTTATCCAATGCAGAAAAAAATCGTTCGATAAGGTCTTCTTGATAATCTCTAAGTTCCATTTTTAGAATGGCAGATCATCGGGTTCGGGGTTTGCGAGCGGCACAAAGTTGGTATTCTGTGTTGTATAATTATCGTTATCACTTTGCGATAGAAATTTTGGGTTCGGCAGCGTAAAATCGCCGTTTCTGAGAGCGTCAAGTGTGATCACTTGATAAGGCTGTGCCGTCATTCCCGTCATCCCATTGTAGCTCCACTCTTGATCACGAAAAATCATTCCGACTTTACAGCCTTTGAGAGCGGCACCGTCCCAGTCTTTTGAAAAATCAATGTGCAGGTTGTTACTCTGCTTTATGCGTTCAAGCGTAGTTTTCATACGCTTTTTGTTGCTTTCGTCGTATTGCCCGCCGTTTGGATACCACAAGCGGAGAACGCCTTTATACTTTGCGTCTTTCGGGAAGTTCTTTTTATCTGAGTTGAACTTGTTCATATAATAGCCTTTGTATTCGCCGTCCGAAATGTCAAACAACAAGCAAAGCTGATCGCCTGTTTTGTCGCTTTTCTCCTCTGCCCTACTTATGGTGATTTCGTACGCTCCTGCGGGCAGTTTTACGCTGTCCGTATACTCAGGAATATTGTTGTAATCGGGTAAACCTTTCATTTCTAAAACCTCTCTTAAATTTCATAATATTTTCTTATTGTATCATCAACAAACTTCAAATCGTTGTCAATGACTTTTTCTGCAAACATTTCTTCGGGTGATTTTGTGATGTCGCTGCCGTCTGTGTTCGTGAGAAAATGATGTCCTTTTTCGTCTGCGATACATCTGAGACAGATCGTCACCATTCCCTCGACACAGACTTTTTGTTCAAGCAGTTT
>CACYDY010000313.1 GCA_902773245.1 uncultured Ruminococcus sp. | reverse complement strand
ATTAAAAAGCTGAAAAATCTGATTGCTTATTTGTTGAAGGAGTGAAACAGGTGGAGAAATTAACAAAAAGTCAGCAAAAGGTGTATGATTATCTTTTGTCACGAAGTGATGACGGCATTCCTCCGACAGTCAGGGAGATTTGTGACGCTACAGGCTTCAAATCAACTTCAACTGTTCATGCGCACCTCAATACGCTGGAAAGACTCGGCTACATAACAAGAAAAGCCGAAAGCGCAAGATCGATCGTTCTCAATCGCCCGGACGGAACTCCAAACAGTGTGGCGGTTCCAATTATCGGAACAGTTACCGCCGGTCTGCCTATTTTGGCTTTTGAAGAGAATCTCGGATATGTGACCGTTGACGAGAGCGTTAAAAGAGGCAGGGAGATCTTTGCTTTGCGTGTTAAAGGCGACAGCATGATAAATGCCGGTATCTTTGACGGTGACGCCGTTGTTTTTGTACGCCAGTCTGTTGCCGAAAACGGTGAGATAGTAGTTGCGCTGATCGAAGATGAAGCCACCGTAAAACGTTTTTACAGGGAGGACGGCTACATAAGACTGCAGCCCGAGAATGAAGCTTATGAGCCGATACTGTGCAGTGAAGTCAAAATTCTCGGAAAGGTAGTGACTCTCGTCAGAAATTATGAATGACGAAAATGTTATGTCTGATTGTAATTCATTAAAACCCAAAAACATTGAGATCGAAAGAAAATATCTTATAAAAATGCCCGATCTTGGAACGCTTCGTATGCAGCCCGGTTACAGCAGCTCTTCAATAGAACAGATGTATATTTTCGACAGCGGAAATTCTTCAAGGGACAGAATCAGAAAAAGAGTGTTTGAGGATCATGTCGAGTATTGGAAAACTCACAAGGAGAATATTAACGGAATTTCTAAAATCGAAATTGAAAATGAAATAACCGAAGAGGAATACGCCACACTTTCCGAATGCAAAATTGATAATTCGAGAATTATCAGAAAGGTACGTCACTGCTTTGTGTATAAAAATCAGCTCTTGGAGCTTGATATCTATGAGTTTTGGACGGACTGCGCAACTGTGGAGGCCGAGCTTGAAAGCGAAGATCAAGAGGTGGAGCTGCCGGGATTTATCGAGGTTATCAAAGACGTTACAACAGATGAAAGCTACAGCAATTTTGCTTTGGCTATGTCGAAATAACTTTCGGCTCAAGAAGAGATGAAGCTCGAATGCAGAGGTTTTGAAACGCATTCCCCGATCGCGCGGTTATAGTTCAGGCTGCAAATAAAGGCGGACAAAACTTAAAGTGCCCGATGATGAATTGTCAGGGAATATTAGTAATTTGTTCATCAATCGTCGGTAAATATGCTTTATAATATGTTTAAAATTCGAAATATGGGAACCACTGATTAAATCACACCCTATGGGCTTGGCACTCATCTTGCTTGCCTTTTTTCGTCAAATTGCACTCAAATCGTTTGAAATACGAAAGTATTCCTGCACGATTTTCGTACAATTTGCCTGAAAAAATTCTACGCAATATGAGCACCAGATTTAATCAGTGCTTCCTAAGAAAAAACGGAGGTTGTAATATGAGCGCAGGTAAAATACTTGTAGTTGATGACGACATCAACATTTGCGAATTGTTGAGATTGTATATTGAAAAAGAAGATTTTCAGGTTATCATAGCTAATGACGGAAACGAGGCTCTCAGACTTTTTGAAGCCGAACACCCCGATTTTGTAATGCTTGACATTATGCTGCCCGGTCTTGACGGCTGGCAGGTTTGCAGAGAAATACGCAAACAGTCCCAGTGCCCTATTATTATGCTCACCGCAAAAGGCGAAGTGTTTGACAAGGTTCTCGGACTGGAGCTTGGCGCAGACGACTATGTAGTCAAACCCTTTGAGGCAAAAGAGGTCGTTGCGCGTATACGCGCTGTGTTGAGAAGAACGGGTCAGCCCGAGAATACTTCTGTCAAAGAAGTAAAGTGGGACAAGCTTTCTATCAACCTTACAAACTATGAACTCAAGGTAAACGGCGTGCAGATCGACACACCGCCAAAGGAGATGGAGCTGATCTATCATCTGGCGAGCAATCCAAACAGAGTTTTTACGAGAGATCAGCTGCTTGACGAGGTTTGGGGCTTTGACTATTACGGTGACTCGAGAACGGTTGACGTTCATATCAAGCGTTTGAGAGAAAAGCTTGAGGGAGTTTCCGACAAATGGGTTTTAAAAACTGTTTGGGGTGTAGGTTATAAATTTGAGGTTAAAGAATAATAATATTAAAGGACGGTTGTCTTTAGTATGAAAAATCGGCAGACTATTTTTAAAAAATATCTGTGTATCAGTATGCTGATAATTCTGGTCGGATTTACTATTCTGGGCGTTATGATAGTTTTTTTCATAATGCAGTATTGGAAAACCGACCGGTGGGACGGACTGAAAAGCAATGCAACCACGATTTCGCTTGCCGTTACGGATAACGCCGACTACAGCAGCGGCAAGCTCACCTTCACTCAAAAAGCTGAGGAGGTTATCAGCGTTACAATGCGGACGCTGTCCAACGGACTGCATTCCGATATAATAGTGACCGACAGCGAGGGCAATGTTGTTATCTCTTCGGAAAATGCGCTCGGCGTTGATGAGAATACGGTTATCTCCAAGAAATTTGTGGATAAGGCTATGAATGAGGGCGTGTCGGAGGTTTCAACCTTTGGCGGAATTTACGAGGAGCATTACTATATTGTGGGAGTCCCCGTGATGATGCTCCGGGATGAAGCCCTGACTCCCATAGGCGCTGTTTTTGTCACCAGCTCGGCATCGCATTATTCCGATTATATTACCACTATCATAAAAATATTCTGTTCTGCGGGAATCGTCACATTTGCGCTGATTTTCTGCTTTGTCGGAATATTCTCGTATCAGTTGACAAAGCCGCTTCAGCAAATGGCAAAGGCTGCCAAAGCTTTCGGTAACGGCGACTTTTCCATAAGAGTTAACGTAAAAAGCAATGACGAAGTCGGGGAGCTTGCCAGGGCTTTCAATTCGATGGCAGATAAGCTTTCGGCTTCGGAGGGAATGCGAAGAGCTTTTGTGGCGAATGTTTCTCATGAGCTTAAAACCCCGATGACGACTATTGCAGGTTTTATTGACGGTATTCTTGACGGAACGATACCGCCCGAAAGAGAAAAATATTACTTGAATATCGTTACCGTTGAGGTCAAAAGACTGTCAAGACTTGTCACTTCAATGCTCGCCCTTTCGAGAATTGACAGCGGTGAGCTGAAAATGAATACTGTCAGCTTTGATATTTCGGCTACGGTCTTGAATACTTTTCTTACCTTTGAGCAGAAGTTTGACGAGCGAAAAATAAACGTAAAAGGACTCGAAAATAATCAGCCGCTTTTCATAGAGGGAGATCCCGATATGATACACCAGGTCGTTTACAATCTGGTCGAGAATGCGTCGAAATTTACGAATGTCGGCGGTGACATTACGGTTTCGGTCGAGGACAAAGGCGGCGACGCATGGGTTTCGATAACAAATACGGGAGCGGGAATACCGCCCGAGCAGATCGGATTTATTTTTGACAGATTTTATAAAACAGACAAATCAAGAAGCATTGACAAAAACGGTATGGGACTTGGGTTGTATCTCGTTAAAACTATAATCAGGCTTCATGACGGAGAGATCTCTGCTCAAAGCGTTGAAGGCGAGTATACAACGTTCAAATTCAGGATACCGAAGAAAAAAAGCAATCCCAAAAGACATTGATAACGGATTTTATGACTAAAAAATAATTCT
>CACYDY010000312.1 GCA_902773245.1 uncultured Ruminococcus sp. | reverse complement strand
CCTGCGGCCGTGTGGCCGCCCGCTTGAAAAATTCGCAAATTACATTTATAATTATGATTGTACATTTTAAAAAAAGGACTTGAACAGAATGGAATTTATGATAACCGTCTACACAGTGGGAACTATGCTCTTGTACAGCTTGCCCGGATATGCTTTGGTCAAATCCAAAAAAATTGCTCCGACAAGTATCTCCGCTTTTGCAACAGTATTGATGTATGTCTGTCAATCCTGTTTGGTTGTGTATTCGTTTCAAAAAGTAACCTATACTCCGCAGCTTTTCCGTGATATGATGATTTTTTTCGCTTTGGGGCTGTTTATTCAATCTCTGCTGATAGGGATATATTATCTCATTTTCCGAAAAAAATACAGTGATGTCAAATATCGAATAGTCACAATTGCAGGTGCTTTCGGAAACTGTGCTTTTATGGGAGTTCCGCTTTTGGAGCATCTTCTCCCGGATTATCCGCAGGCAGTAGTCTTTTCTGCCGTTTACAGCATTGCGATGAATCTTATCGGCTGGACTGTCGCTTCCGCAATTATTGCAAATGACAAAAAATATATTAAAGTTAAAAATTTTATCTTGAATCCTGCCGTGATAGCTTTGTGCGTTGCCCTTCCGCTTTTCTTTAAAGGAGCTTATATAGGCGACACTCTGCTTGGTGAAGCCGTGTTTTTGCTTGGAAGAATGACAACTCCGATGTGTATGCTTATAATGGGAATGCGTCTGGCTTCTGTTTCGTTGACGCCTGTCATTACACGAAAGCTTAACTACTTGGTTCTGTTTCTGAAACAGATCGCAATGCCAATTATAGGCCTTGCAGTAGTTTTGTTCCTGCCTATCGACACAAACATGAAGCTTACTTTTTACATAATTTGCTGCTGCCCGATAGCAAGCGTTGTTCTGAATTTTTCGGAAATGCTCGGTCAAGGTCAGGAAATGGCGGCAAATCTCGTTCTTTTGGGAACCTTCACTTCTATTTTTACCATTCCGGTAATGATGCTTTTGTCCGGATTTATAAAATAAGTCCTTGTCGCCTATCCTGAGATCGTCCTAAAAAATTATTTTATATATCTGTGATTTGTAAAAAAACAGCTTGCCGAAAAAGACAAGCTGTTTTTTTACATTGTTCACAATTTAAGGCAATATGCCTGCCAAATCAGGCGGTTATACTAATTTCTAATCACTGTCCACAGCTTAAGGATTATTGCCTGTCGACCCAAGTACTTGGTTCTATTGTACATTATTGTTGTCACCCATACCCCGAGCCCTGTGTATATTCACTGTAATCTTAAGTTGTGAATAGTTATTTATAAACAGTTCCTATACTCGTAAGCGTTAAGATTTAGCACTTTTCTTAATCAGATCGGCAATTCGCTTCGCTGTTGCCTGTTTTGATTTTTACCGAAAGGCATCATTTTAAGAGTTGCTTTAATTTATAGTTTTTTGATTTCGCTGAGGAAAATTTGTTGATCTTTTCTGCTTTATTCCGTCAGCAACCAAAGGCTCTGCCTTTGGAAACCGCAAACTTTTGAAAAAGTTTGATCAAAACTTTAATTATGCTAAATCTTTTAGATTTCGAGTATAATCAATTACAAACTAAAATCATGAATTTCCGTGCTTTGAGAAAGCTTCATTGGAATTGATCACACAAATACCGGCGGCAACTATAAATCCGGCAATAACATATTCCTTTCTGAAAGGCTCTCCCAAAACAACACAAGACAAAATCACACCCAAAATAGGAATAAGCGAGTTGAAAATTGCAATCTCCCCCACAGGATTACAGCACAGCAGCCGATTATAAACCGAAAATCCATAAACAGAGATCGCAGTCAAACAAATTAAAACCAACACACCGTGAATATTCCACCGCATAAGCGTTCCGCCCGTCATCGATCCGAAAATTATCATCACTCCGCCGCCGAATAACAGACTTGTTCCCGTCATCACAAGCGGGTCGCACCGTTTTCCGACAACTCGTGTGAGCAAACCGCCCATTGCCGAAAAAACAGCGCTTAAAATCAGCATTCCGTCACCCATAAAAGTGAACTCGGAAAAAATATCACCGCCAAGGTTTACGAGCATTATGCCGCAAAAGCCCAAAAGACAGCCTATAATTTTTCTCGAATTTAAACGCTCTTCCTTAAAGAAAAAACAAGATGATATTATCAGTATAAACGTGCTCATCGAATCTATGATCGCCGAGCGAGAGCCTGTTTGATTTGACAATCCTATATAATAGAAAAAATAGTGGAGAGTCGTGTTGACAAAACCAAAAAGCAAAACAAGAAATATATTATTCTTACCCTTAATTTCTATTTTTATTTTCATTGATCCTGCAAGAAGCAAAACTGCCGCTCCTGCCGCAAAAAAACGTATTCCGGCAAACAGTGTTTTCGACGCTGTGTCATCGGGCGCAATTGCAAAATCTTTGATACCTAATTTTATGAGCGGAAACGCAAATGCCCATGCAATCGAACACGAAACCGCCAAAAGCATTGCGGCTGTTTTTATTTCAAAAATACTCCTTGTTTTTTCTGTACCCAAGCTATCACCTTTTCTGCCTAAAAATAGCTTTCATCAGACATCGCTGATGAAAGCCAATATTTTTTATTATATGATCGTCAAAGACGGGTCGATCGAATTCAACAGCACATATAAAAGCTTGACGACTATAACTGCGCTGAGTATGCCAAAAATAATACCGCACAAAACATCCGTAAGATAATGCGCCTGAAGATAGAATCGTGAGAATGAGATACCCACCGCTATAATCATCAGAACCACGGTATACCCTGCGCCAAGCAGCATAAACGACACCGTCGCCATAGCAAAAGAAGTGGCGCTGTGACTTGAGGGAAAAGAATAGAACTTCGGCATTTTGCGAAGAATCAGATTCTCTTCGTCGATCTTATGACAAGGACGTACTCTGCCCACCATTCTTTTAATTACTACCTCAGCCGACAGAAACGATACTGCCAGACTTAAAAATAACGATGTCCCCACATAAACCGAACGTTTTAGGAGAATAATTATTGCCATAGCCAAAAACCATACTTTTCCCTGATCGCCTAAAAACGTCATAAAAAGCATTACTTTGTTTAACCATGGGGTATGAATTTTTACAACCGATTCACTCAGCTTTTCATCGGTCTGCTTTATCTTTTCAAACATATATTATCACCAATTATTCACTGCGAAGTCAGCCTGATCACAAGACTTTTAAACACAATACCGCCAAGGAACCTAATAATCCCTTAGCTATATAATTATATCACAATAACACAAATAAAACAAGGCGATAATTATAAAGTTGTTTGAATTTATTTTCGGCAAAATTCGTCACTCTGTACAGTTTTTCAAATGCACTAAATGTGCAATTCCCGGGATACTTTCCCCTTGCTGAACAATCGTAGGCGACATCAAAGCCCCCGTTGCAACAAACAAAATATTGTTCAGTTGTCTTTTTAGCATATTTTTCAAAAAATACGAACACAACACGCTCGCACTGCACCCGCAGCCCGATCCGCCCGCATGAACGTCCTGTTTTTCTCTGTCAAAAATCATCAGACCGCAGTCTTTGTGGTTTGATGAAATGTCGATATCCTGCTTTTTCAAAAGCTCATACATCAAGTCCGAGCCTACCTGTCCCAAATCACCGGTTATTATCAAGTCATAATCATCTTTGGTGGTGTTTGTGTCGTTAAAAAAGCGATATATAGTGTCCGCTGCCGCCCCTGCCATAGCAGCGCCCATATTATTGGCGTCGGTTATGCCCATGTCAATAATTCTTCCGGTGCAAATATGCTCAATGCAAATTTGCTTTTTCAGATTTATGCCGCCGTTTTTGTTCAGTAGGTCTTCGCAGGATTTGAATTTGCCGTTTTCGGCTGCGCCTATGATCAGTCCGCCCGAGCCTGTCACTGTCCATTGGGCGGTTGGGGTTCTCTGACCGCCGTATTGCAGAGGATATCTGAATTGTCGTTCCGCCGAGCAGAAATGCGAGGAAGTAACCGCTGCGCAGAAATCTGCCGCTCCGCTTTCCGTGAAAACGGCTGCCATGCTGATAGTTTGCGCCATTGTTGAGCAAGCGCCGTACTGACCCAAAAACGGGATCTCAAATCCGCGCAGTCCGTAGCTTGACGAAACACACTGATTTAACAGATCGCCTGCGAAAATATAATCTACTGCCTCTTTGTGCAGACCTGCTTTTTCCATGGCTATCTGTACGGTTTCCTGCTGAAACATAGCTTCTGCTTTTTCCCATGTTTCACCGCCCATTGTTGTATCGACAAATACTCTGTCAAACCAATCTTTGAGAGGGCCTTCGCCCTCTTTTTTTCCTACTGCCGAGCCAAAACCGACTATTCGGGGTTTTTCGGTAAATTCTATAGTATGCTTTCCTATTCTTTTTAACATATGATCACCTTTTTCAGTTATAAATTATTGTTGATAATATTTTTATTTATTGTTCGCAAGTTTTAATTTTCAATACAAACAATTTTTTACAGTATTTTTTATAAATTATCACACATAATAAAAATGAAAATTTATTTTGAAAGGAAGTTTTTATATGCCAACTTCAGTAATTAACGACGACACCATCAAGCTTTTGAGAGAATGCAATGCCGGTGTGAAAATGGGTATCACATCAATCGAAGAGGTTCTCGACAATGTTCACAGCGAAGAGCTGAAAAGTATTCTCACCGAGTGCAAGGGCAAACACGAACAGCTCGGTCAGGAAACAAGAGATATGCTCAACGACTATGACGACAGCGGAAAAGAACCCGATCTCATGGCAAAGGGTATGTCGTGGCTTAAAACAAATTTCAAGCTTACGATCGACAGCTCTGACGAAACTATCGCAGATCTGATAACAGACGGCTGCAACATGGGTGTAAAGTCGCTGCGGCGCTATCTGAATGAGTACCAAGCCGCCGAAGAAAGGGTGAAAGATATTACCAACCGCCTTATCGTTATTGAGGAAAATGCCATAAATGATATAAAAAAGTTTTTGTGATTATGTGGATAACTTTTGAAAAATAATTTCAACGTATTTCCACAAGACTTTTTCAACATATCAACCATTCAATGTTGAAAACTCAGTGGAAAATGTTGATTACTTTCAAGTTTTTATTAAAATCTTACAGTAATATTACAAAAATATCCCATAATACGGCAAAAATTTCAAATAAAAAACAATGATTTCTTTGTTTTAATTGTTCTTCAATGTGGAAAACTTTTTTGTAAAACACATTTTTATAATTTTAACTTGACTTTTTCTCATTTTATCTGTTATAATATAGAAAACCGAGTTGCGAAAGCGTAAATCCAGGAAAATTCTTTGGATTTACGCTTTTTTGTGTTTTATCAAACCTTTATCAAATGATT
>CACYDY010000311.1 GCA_902773245.1 uncultured Ruminococcus sp. | reverse complement strand
ATAAAACAACAGAAAATTGTGTTGAAAATTTAACAATTTTGTGCTATGATTATTACCAAAATCAGGAAGAAGGACTGATGTGCAAATATGCTTAACGGACTAAAAACGCTGAAAAAAGACACTGTCAAAAATGATGTAATAAGCGGTTTTATCATTGCGCTTGTTTCTATTCCCATCTCAATGGGATATTCGCAGATCGCCGGGCTGCCCCCTCAGTACGGACTTTACGGCTCGGTTATCCCCGTGTTATTATTTGCCCTGTTCTCGTCGTCGCCGCAGTATATTTTCGGCATTGACGCTGCTCCTGCCGCTTTGGTGGGGGGGACTCTTGTCGGCGCAAATATTGCTTTTTCATCGCAGGAAGCCATGATTCGGGTCCCCGTTATTTCTTTTTTTACGGGAATATGGCTGCTTGTTTTTTATTTGATGAATTTCGGAAAGCTGACTCGATTTGTTTCGTCACCCGTTATGGGTGGGTTTATTACCGGAATTTGCTCAACCATTATTCTCATGCAGACCCCGAAGCTGTTCGGCGGTCAGTCCGGAACAGGCGAGCTAAGGGAGCTTGTTCCGCATATTGTAAGCAGCGCAAAATCGGATTTTAATTTGAGTTCGCTGATAATTTCTATAGTATGCATTGCCGCAATTCAGATTTTCAGAAAGCTTTCGCCCAAAGTGCCTGTTTCGGTAATTCTGATGTTGGCTGCGGCTGCCGTTCAGTATTTAACCGATTTTTGCGGCAGCTTCGGTATAAACACACTTCCTGCGGTTGAAAGAGGACTTGGAAGCGTATCTTTACCAAAGTTCAGTCTGGAAAATTCTTACATGGGTATCGTGGCAGGCTTCACGATCGCTTTGGTGATCGCTGCGGAAACTCTTCTTGCGGAGCATAATTTTGCCGCTAAAAATGATTACAGAATTAATGATGACCATGAAATACTTGCTTTTTCTGTTTGTAATATTGCAGCGTCTTTTCTCGGTGTCTGCCCCGTGAACGGAAGTGTTTCAAGAACCTCGATGAATGATCAGTTCGGCGGAAAAAGTCAGCTTACATCGCTTGTCGCAGGCGCTGTAATGGCATTGATCCTTATTCTGGGAACAGGCTTCATCAGCTATTTGCCCGTGCCCGTTCTGACGTCGATAGTTGTCTGCGCTCTGTGGAGCGGAACAGAGTTTTCTCTTGCGGCAAAGCTTTGGAAAAGCAGCCGAAAAGAATTTTGGATTTTTATTGCAGCGTTTGCAGGCGTTCTTGTGTTCGGAACTATCTACGGCGTTATAATAGGTGTTATTCTCTCGTTTCTTAACGTGGTTATCAGAGAAAGCGCGCCCCCGACCTCTTTTTTGGGCGTTATCCCCGGGAGAAATCATTTTTATGATCTGTCTACATACGCAAAGGCTCGCCCGATAAAAAATGTTGTGATCTACCGTTTCAGCGGCAATTTGTTTTTTGCGAACGTCGGAGGTTTTGTCAGCGAGCTTGAAAACAGTATAAAAGACGACACAAGGTATGTTATCGTTGATTCAAGCGGAATAGGCAGCATTGACTCGACGGCTGCGGAAAACATCGGAATTCTCTACGGCAAATTCAAAAAGAAAGGCATTCAGTTGTTTTTTGTCGAGCATATTCAAAGGGTAAACGAAGAAATGCGAACATATGGAATTGGCTATATAATAGAAAACGGCGGTGTCAGAAAAACAATAACAGACGCACTCGCCGCCGTCGGATACAATCGTCCGTATTCTCTTTGTGAAAATTATGAAACACAGCAAATAAGCGATGAAACTGCTATTTTGCAGGAGTTTGAATGGGCATTCGGCAGCGATGCGGCTCATTATCTTGAATTATACACCGAAAAAATACTGAGAAAAGCTAAAGCAATCGACCCAAAGGACGAGCATTCAAAAGAGGAATATTCACATTTGTGGGACGGAATTTCACCGATAAGCGATCATGTTTTGCTGGACTTTATGGAGAAGAGTATCTCAAGCCTGTCGCAAAAATACGAAATTGACGAAGACGTTATAAACAGCGTGGTGAAAAGTCATCGCAGTGAGCTTCATGACAGCGGATATACCGAACATCATTCGTAAAATTAATAAATAGTACACAAAATATTAACTTGTTATTACAATAACTTTAATATAATAAACTATAAATGAGCAAATCGAGAACGCCACAGACAACTTGCACAAAAATTCACTGTAAGTTTAGGGGACGCTCGTCACGCAAAGCGTCCCCTCTTCAAAAACAGTCCACCGGACTGTTTTTGAATTCACCCCTTGCAAAGGGCTGAACGCTT
>CACYDY010000310.1 GCA_902773245.1 uncultured Ruminococcus sp. | reverse complement strand
GCGTGTGTTCCGCAGGTGATCTGAGGGCGAACCAGAGCGGCTTGAGTCGAAAAGCAGTCGGCGTACACTCTTTCGAGATTATCTCTTCCGGCATCGTCATAACCGTAGCCTGTTGTTGCGGCAAAGCAGGCGGCGTTCACTCTGTTTTTCTGCATTGCCGCAATAACCTTCATCTGATTATATTCGGCCGTTTGGTCTATTTCGTCAAATCTTTCTTTTAGCTCACCAATAACTTTTTCTCCGAAGTTCAGAACCTCGTCGCATATTCCAATTCTATTATAAATTTTATTATCCATATTTTTATCCTTCATTAATTTTGTTTTTGCACTATTTTATACTCGTCACCCATACGAAAATACGGACAGCTTCTGAACTGTCCCTGAACAAATTTGTACATTTCGTCTTCGTCCAGGTTTACCGCGCACTCATAGCATTCATATTCTTCATTATAACAATAATTAACACAATAGTCACAATTTGTTTTGCCCTTCATGATCTCACCGTCCGTTTTTTTTAATAACCTTATTAATTATAACACAACAACATAAAAAGGTAAACCATCTTTTTATGTTTATTTAGCACTTTATAATCGATTTTTTCGGTAATAAAGATCAGCTGACAGTTACTCCAAGAAAAATGAAAAAAATCGAACCCCTGTTTAAAACAGAGGTTCTGTATGAAGCAAATATTATTTTTATCAATTATAGATCCGGTCGGTAGGGTTACGCAATTTTCTTTTCAAAATTACCGTCGATTCTCGTAACAGGCGTTTCTACTATAAAAGAATCCTCGTCATAGCTTTTGATGATTCTCTTCAGTCGGTTGACCTCATATTTGCTTACAAATATCACAAAAATTCTGACACGGTCACCGGTAAAAAGACCGCTTGCTTTTATTTCGGTCATTCCTCGGTTAAGCTTGCCCATTACATCGATCTGCATATCTCTGGTGTCTTTCAGTTTTGTAAAAACAAGTATCTGGCTTGCTATATTCTGAGTATGGATCCTGTCTACGGCAAGTGAATTAAAAACAGCATATATCAACGAATAGATCACCGTTGCCGGATCGAAAATAAAAAGCATTATCGAATACAATACTATATTGGTGATAAGTCCGATATTTCCCACACTGCCCTTGCCTCTTTTTGCAATAAGAAGCATTCCTACTATATTCATTCCTCCGTCGCAGGCTCCGCCCCACAGAATAAATCCTATGCCTGTTCCGCAAATCAGACCGGCAATAATAGCATTGGTAATTCTGTCGTCAAGAATAGGCGTTGACGGGATCGGAATGATCGACAGCAAAACTGTGATTGAAGTAACTGCAAGAATTGTTTTTGCGATAAATCTTCTCCGCATTTGTTTTATCGCTATTATTATTGCGGGAACGTTCATAAGATAATAAATTACACCGTAAATATTAAATCCGTCAAACGAAACTCCCATTTTTGTGATTAATTCTTGAATAAGCTGTGCAAATCCCATCATTCCCCCGGAATACAGGTGAAGAGGTCTTAAAAAACAATTCATACCGAAAGAATAGATACAAGCCCCAAAAAGAATTATCGGGAATATGTATATTTCTTTTCTCACGGCTTTTGTTCCGGTATCATCTTTTTTAATTTTCTCCTCTTCGTTGATAACCAGTTCCTGAACAGATTTTTTAGATGAATAAACTGCAGTGGATCTTGTTTTATTTTCGTCCATAAGCTTTGCACCCTCCTCACATCGCTGCCGACTGAATTTGAATCATTTGATTTATATTTACGGTTCACAACTTGAGCATTTTTTCCTTTAGATCCAAGAAATGGGTTGTCTTTTACATTTTGGATGTCACCCATATCCACTTCCATCGAGCAGACACAGTCCCCGACCTTCGGGATTCTCTTTCCATAATCTTAAGTTGTGGATAGTGGATTTATATTTTATTATATCACAAAAAGCTCATGAACTTATGAACATTTTACAAATTTTGTACAAAAATTCAAAACACTGTTAATAAAAACATTGATAATTAGACGATAAACATAATCTGATTTTTTCGATTCGATAAAAGTCGACACAACCTGTACGACAGCAAATATGCCTGACTGTTGATAAAAGAAGATAAATTGAAATTTTTTCGACAAACTACTTGACTTATCTTTATTTTTGGTGTATAATTTATTTGTTGCTTTGATTTATGTAATTTTAGCAGTTCATATGTGTGTTCGGTTTTCTCTGTCAAAGGGACTGTCACAATACAGATTTATAATACGGAGCGATATCGAAGTGGTCATAACGGGCCTGACTCGAAATCAGGTAGCCCTCACGGGCTCGTGGGTTCGAATCCCACTCGCTCCGCCACGAGAAGTCCGCAAGCTGTTTTATAGCCTGCGGACTTTTTATATTATTATTTAACATAACGCTTTAAATCAATTATACATGATCTTGTTGATAATAAACTTAACCCTGTTTTTTATACCTCCGTCATACATCAAAGATAATCTTCTCAGCTTTTGCCTAAAGCTCCTGCTGTTGTCGGATTTTTTTGATTCCAACATCAAGAGTCTTGCCAATGATTTGGCTGTTTGAGGGTACTGCGAGTTAATTTCGGGATGCTTTTTCAACAAAAGCTCGCAGGCGCTGTAAAGCTTGCTCGAGCTGCGGCTGAGCGAATCCGAACCAACATTATACTCAACAAGAGGGATATCCAAACAGTAAACCCTGTATTTGCGGCAAACACGCAAAAGCAGCTCCAGATCCTGAAACCTCGGCATATCAATATCAAAGTTCATGTCTTGAAGAACTTCTTTTTTTGCCAAAATAGTTTGTGTTCCTATCCCATAAACATTATATGGGCTGCTTAAAAACCCTTCGGAATAACGATCGGGCTTTGCCTTCTTTTCAAAGCCGTTATTAACAAAATATTTACAAAACACAAGATCCGCATTGTTTGCAAGCAGGCAGTCAAGCTGCTTTTCAAGCTTATCGGCAAGCCAATAGTCATCGCTGTCCTGAAATGCGACATATTCTCCCGAGGAACAAGCAATTCCTGCATTTCGTGCGGCACAGGCGCCGCTGTTTTGCTGATAAATATATTTTACTCTTTTGTCATCGAGCGATCTTGCAGCCTCTCTTGTGTTATCGGTCGAACCGTCATCAACAATGATCAGTTCAATATCACGATAGCTTTGATTTAACACACTAAGCGCAGATCTTTTTAATTTTTCGGCTCTGTTATAGCTTGGGAGAATGACCGATATCATACCTTTATCCTTACAATTTAAACACATATTAATTCCAATACAATGTTTCCGTCAAGTAAAATTCCGTTTTTTCCGTAAAACAAAATACGTCGGATCTTATTTTGTTCGTCTATTACAGATAAATCACGAAGAAATATTCTGCTTTCATCGGAGAGGAATGTGTTGCCGCTCAATTCCTTTGCGATTTTTCGTTGTTTTTGCAAATGCTCTTTTTTATATCCGACATAATCGCAGAATCTTGCAATCTTTGAAAAAATACTTATTTGCCCAAGCTTCGCTCCGACGGCATTATTATCATGCTGCCTATAGGCGGTCAGAGCTTCGTCAATAAATACGATCTCTCCCTCCGATGAAGCTATCAAAGCTATCCACCAATCATGCATGAAAATATTGTTCACATCATTATACTTTCGTGCAGCGATCAAAAGCTTCCTGTTGATCATCATGGTGCAGCCAACACATATATTTGTCATCAAAAGCTCGGGAAAGCTGTTTTTGTGAGCATATTTACGATTTCTGTTGTAAAAGGAATTG
>CACYDY010000309.1 GCA_902773245.1 uncultured Ruminococcus sp. | reverse complement strand
AGAAAAAGTTTTCTTTGGAGGTGAGTGTGTGGAGGAGTTTCAGTATGACAATACAAATGAAGATTACATAGAAGTGTCCGACAGCAGCGACGTTGAAATTCCGAGTCCGAGAAAAAAACGCAGCAGAAAGAAAAAGCGTCGTTTCCTTTTGGGACGAATTTTAGGAACTGTGTTGGTGCTGTTTTTTCTGGTGTATTTCTCGATGCTTGTTTACACGTCGAATTTTACTATGACAGAAACCGAAAAAGCAAGCTGGGCTGAGGTCAACGACTACGTTGAGGTCAATGCGTATGCGCTGCGGAACGAGGAATATATTCACAACACAAATAAGGGCATTCTCGCTTATGTTGTCGACGACGGAGAAAAGGTGAATGCAGGAGGAAAAATTGCGTCGCTTTTTTCAACGGAAACCGATGTTCAGAATTGGCAGGAATACAACCGTATCAGCGACGAGATCACGCTGCTCAGGCAAATGACCGAGTCGGGCGGCAATATGTTTGTAGATCTGGACACCGTTGACGCTCAGATAAAAAACAATATCGCAGAATATAAAAATTCCGTTGCTCAGAATAAGTTTGTGACGGCAGGAGAATTAAAGCTTGATCTTTTGCAGCTTTTTAACGAAAGAACCGTCATAACAGGCGCAGCGTCCGAATTTGACAACAGAATTGCCGGTCTTGAAAGCAAATTGAAATCAATCGATGTTTCAAAGAGTATCGGAACGGTAAAAAGCAAAAAATCGGGAATTTTCGTTTCGGAGCTTGACGGATACGAACAGTCGCTGAATTTTGAAAATGCCGAAGATCTGACGTCTGACGAGGTTCGGAATATGATAAAAAAGGATCCGCCGGGTGACGCAGTCGGAAAAATCATAGGTACAATTAATTGGTATCTTCTTTGTCCGATAACAAGCGAGCAGGCGATAACAGTAACATCGGGAGATGAATTGGTTGAGATTTCGATTCCCAAGGTCATCACGGGAACGATCCCCGGAACTATTGTAAAGGTAAATCAGGGTTCAAAAACAGACGACGGTCTTATGGTGATAAAATGCGACTATATGGACGAACAGCTGTCCAAGATACGCGAAGAGGATATTACCATAAAGACGAAAACCTACAGCGGAATCAGAATTAACCGAAAAGCCGTTCATGAGGACAATATTTCCGTTTGGGATTACGACGAAGACGGAAACGCTGTCGGCGAGCCTCACGACCAAAAGGTTCAGGGGGTTTATGTTATGTTTGGCAGACGGCTTTCATTTAAGCAGATCAGCATTATATACGCCGACAAGGATTTTGTAATATGCGACGCCGACCCGTCGAATCCGGAGCTTCTCAAAGGCGAAACGGTTGAGCTTTATGACGAGGTTGTTGTTCAGGGAAAGGAGCTTTATGATGGAAAGCTTATCAAATGAATTGAGTGAAAAACTGAAAAATGTTGAATATAATTACAAAGCTATTGAAAATAATATTAACGAAGCAGCCGTAAAAAGCGGAAGAAAACGTGAGGATATTATTTTTCTTGCGGCAACAAAAACCGTTGAGCCGAAGGTCATAAACCATGCCGTTTCGTGCGGACTGAAATATATCGGCGAGAATAAGGTTCAGGAGCTGCTGTCAAAATATGACGAGTATGATCTCGAAAACTGCGATCTGCAGTTTATCGGCCATTTGCAGACAAATAAGGTCAGACAGATCGTCGACAAGGTTTCGCTGATACAGTCTGTTGACAGCGTCAAGCTTGCAGGTGAAATTGCAAGGCAGGCAAAGCTGCGTAATAAAATTATGGATATTCTGGTTGAGGTCAATATCGGCAAAGAAGCGAACAAATCCGGTGTTTTGCCCGAACAGCTTGACGAACTTTTGTGCAGTATCAAGGACATTGACGGAATTTCCGTCAAAGGATTGATGGCAATACCGCCGATTTGCGATGATAAATCCCTTATTTGTAAATATTTTGAGAATATGCACCGACTTTTTATTGACATTTCAGCGAAAAAATTAGATAATATTTCTATGGACTATCTTTCAATGGGAATGTCAGATGATTACTGTGAGGCTATCATGTTCGGCGCCAATATGGTCAGGGTAGGTTCTGCGCTGTTCGGCAAAAGGATCTATGCTGACAGGTAGATTTCGGCAATTCGATTTTTCGTTTTGTCTTTTATGGTGAGCATCAATAAGAATACTGTTACAAGGAGATTTGACCTATGGGAAGTTTTGTTGATAAAATTAAACAGATGTGGAATACTCCCGATGATGAGTATGAATATGACGACAAGTTTGATGAAAACGAAGTAAAAAAAGAAACACCCGACGACAGCGAGGATTATTACGACGATGAAACACCGTCAAAGGAAACTCCCCGTATTCCGTTTATTGGAAATAATCAGAACAGCAATAAGGTTTTGAATATCAACACCACAACAAAGCTTCAGGTGGTGTTGTTCAAGCCCGACCGCTTCAGCGACGAAACGAGAGCTATTGCAGACGAGCTGATGAAGCAGCACACGATCGTTTTGAATCTTGAAAATACAAACAAGGATAATTCAAGAAGAATCATAGATTTCCTCAGCGGAGCCGCATACGCAAGCAGAGGAAAAATCAAGCGTGTTGCAACAAGCACGTTTTTAATAATCCCAAGCAGCGTTGGAATGACCGGCGACGATCTTCTTGACCAGCTTGAATCAAGCGGAGTTTACATTTAAATTATGAACATCAAAGCTTTGAGCGGTGATGACCGCCTGCTTGCCATTCATATTTCCGATCTCGTCAAGCTGTCGCAAAAGCGCTGCGCACCGTGTTTTACGGATTTTTTGAATGAGATGCAGACCGCAATAGCCGTTGAGGTCATGGAGCAGGAGTGCTTTGGGGACTATATGTTTTGGGGCGGCTATGAGAATGCCGACAGAGTGATGCTTTGTGTGTATCCGCCTTATATGTGTCCGGAAAAGGAAGAGTTTCCTTTTGAGTGCCTTAATTTGAAGTACCCAAGCTCACGGCAGCTTTCTCACAGAGATTTTTTGGGTTCTCTTATGTCGTTGGGGCTGAAAAGAGAGGTTGTGGGAGATATTGTTGTTGACAGAGGTCTTACGTCGTTTTTTGTAAAAAGTGAGCTTTCGGCATATGTAAAAGCTCAGATAACCAAAATCGGAAGAGTCGGGGTGAGTTTTGCCGAAGAGCGCGTTGATTTTGACAAAATATCCCGGCAGTATGAGCAGAGAATCTGTACGGTTTCTTCTTTAAGGCTTGACAGTGTGATCAGCGCTGCGGCGAATCTGAGCAGAGGAAAGTCCAAGCAGCTGATACAAAGCGGTTTGGCTGCAAAGAATTTCAAAGTTATATACGATCCCGACTGCAAATTGCAGGACGGAGATAAGATCTCGATAAGAGGATACGGGAAGTTTGTATTGAATTTTGACGGAAGTGTCAGTAAAAAAGGAAAATATCGAATTATTGTAAATAAGCTTAAATAGTTATACTTGAAATCTAAAAAATTTAGCATATTAAAGTTTTGATCAAACTTTTTCAAAAGTTTGCGGTTTCCAAAGGCAGAGCCGGTGACGGCGAAGCCTAATCCCTT
>CACYDY010000308.1 GCA_902773245.1 uncultured Ruminococcus sp. | reverse complement strand
TATTTATTGAGGTGTATTTAAATGGAGAAATTAAAACAGAGTCTATTCAACATTATTTTCTACATAGTGATAATTGCGATAATTTTAGGGTTGGTTTTTTTGCTTATTTTTGTTATAATGAAGCTGAATGTTTATGCCGCCGAAAAAGTCGATGAAGAAAAGGTCTGTGTGCTGATAGACCCCGGGCACGGCGCTGAGGACGGCGGAGCAGTCAGCGATGACGGCGTTGTCGAAAAGGGTATCAACCTTGCCATTTCCGGGTTCTTGAAGGAGTATCTTGAGGTATCGGGCTTCGACGTTAAGATGACTCGTGACGATGACAATATCATGGGCGATCAGACTCTTCCGACGCTAACCGAAAGACGTCGATCCGATATGAACGCAAGACTCGATCTCTATAATTCTCAGGAAGTCGATTATGTGATAAGCATTCATCAGAATAAATTTACACAGTCACAGTACAGCGGCGCTCAGGTGTTTTATTCACCCAACAACGAAAAAAGCGAAAAGCTCGCCGACTGCATGAGAAAGTCCATAACAGGCTTTTTGCAGCCCGATAACAAACGTGAAATTACCAAAGCGGGTACGAATATTTATTTGTTAAACAACTGCTCAAACCCGTGCGTTCTTGTTGAGTGCGGATTTCTTTCGAATCCCGAGGAAACGGCGAAGCTCAACACCGAAGAATATCAGCGTCAGATGGCTTTCTCGGTGTATTGCGGATTGCTTGAGTGTGTGAAGAATAATTGATAAAGGAAGTTGAAGATGGCTAAATCCAAAAGTGCGTATATTTGCTCCGAGTGCGGCTATGAATCGCCGAAATGGTACGGAAAATGTCCCGGCTGCGGAGAGTGGAATACTATGAACGAGGAGTTTGTGACGACTGCGTCAAAAGTTGTTGAACAGAAGGTTCGTTCGGTTTCCTCTTATTCCAAGCCGCTGAAATTAAAGGAAATCACAACGGGCGACGAGTTTCGTTACAAAACAGGAATAGGGGAGCTTGACAACGTTCTGGGCGGCGGTATCGTAAAAGGCTCGCTTGTTCTGATCGGAGGTGACCCCGGAATAGGAAAATCTACAATTCTGCTCCAGGTTTGTCAGAATCTCGGAAGTCAGATAAATATTCTTTATGTTTCGGGTGAGGAATCCCGCCGTCAGATAAAGCTCCGCGCAGATCGGCTCGGGGTAACCGGAGATATCCTTATAATGACCGAAACCGATGTTGAAGTAGTTTCGGAGCAGATAAAAACGATAAAGCCCGAGCTTGTAATTATTGACTCAATTCAAACCATGAATCTTACTCAGCTGAACTCTTCGCCAGGAAGCGTGACTCAGGTTCGTGAGTGTACCAATCTTCTCATGAGAACCGCCAAAGCGCTGGAAATACCGGTGATAGTTGTCGGACACGTCAACAAGGACGGCGCAATCGCAGGTCCGAAGGTTTTGGAGCATATCGTAGACGCTGTGCTGTATTTTGAGGGTGATAAACAGCTTACGTACAGGATTCTTCGCGCCGTCAAGAATCGTTTCGGATCGACTAATGAGATCGGAGTTTTCGAGATGACATACAATGGTCTTAAAGAAGTTTCCAACCCGTCGCTTTTGCTTTTGTCGGGGCGTCCTACGGGAGTTTCCGGAACGTGCGTTGCCTGCACAATGGAGGGCAGCAGACCTATTCTTGCAGAGGTTCAGGCTCTTGCGACAAATTCGGGGTACGGCACCGCAAGAAGAATGTCTACCGGTTTTGATTATAACAGAATGAATTTGCTGATTGCCGTTTTGGAAAAAAAGGGCGGTTATTACTTTGCGGGCGCAGATACCTATGTTAATGTTGTAGGCGGATTTAAGCTTGACGAAAGAGCGGTGGATCTGTGTGTGGCGCTTGCGCTTGTGAGCAGTCTGAAGGATATTCCCGTTCCCGAAGATGTGATAGCTTTCGGTGAGATAGGTCTTGCCGGTGAGATACGCTCGGTTTCTCATGCCGAAAAGCGTATAAACGAAGCGGCTCGGCTCGGCTTTAAGAGATGTATTCTTCCCTTTTATAATTTAAAGAATTTGTCTAAGGATATCAGCGGCGATATTGAGCTTTTTGGTGTAAGATCAGTCAGACAAGCCGTTAAAATTATTATGGAATGAGTTTTGACGGTTCAAAGGCATACTCAAAATCCATAAGATTTGGCATATTAAAGTTTTGATCAAACTTTTTCAAAAGTTTGCGGTTTCCAAAGGCAG
>CACYDY010000307.1 GCA_902773245.1 uncultured Ruminococcus sp. | reverse complement strand
TTTTTGAATTCACCCCTTGCAAAGGGCTGAACGCTTGGGGTATTTCGCCGTCTGCGGACGGCGACCAAAGGCTCTGCCTTTGGAAACTGCAAGCCTTTGAAAAGGCTTGAGCGAAACTTTAATTTGCTTCGCCTTTCCTATTCTTTTAACTTTTTAATTAAAGGGTGACATTATCAAATCATAATAAACCGAAAAATCTGCCGTTTGTCCGATTTTTTCATAGTCGCCCAATCCGACGCTGTATCTCAGAATACCGAGAGCGTCACTGCTTGTGACCTCTCCGTCATCGTCGGCGTCCGCCAAATAAACATCAGCCTCGGTCATGTTCTGAGCCTGAACAGACCCCCTCAGAGCGATCAAAGAATCCAGCGAACAGATATACCCGTCCAGATCGACATCACCAAAAACAATGTCGTCATATTCGGGAATACCCTGTTTTTCTATCTCCGCAGAAAGCATTGCAAAGCGTTTTCCGCTCATCTCAACGCTGCCCAAAGCTTCAAGCTTGATCTCGTCTTTAAAGGGCTTGTACCTTTCATTTGACGAAATTTCTTTTGCGTAATAATAACACCTCTGCGTGCTGCCGTTTTCGCTGCGGCTGTAAGGAACCTTCATAAGTCCGTCGATCCAGTCGGCTTTGTCAAGATCGGCGCCCTCTTCGTCCGACATAAAATATTGACTGCTTTCGCCCAATGCGTCACTTTTTATGTAACCAATAACCTCACCCTGTTCTGATACATCGGTTTTTCTCAGAATCCGAAAAATCTCGTTTTCAAACGAATACTCTTTTTTGTTTTTGGTAGCTTCGGGATTGTCGGATACCATACTCAGCGACAGCATCACATACGGATTTACGGAATATGCATTTAAAAGACCTTCGCCGCCGTCAAAAACAGAACTGCCGCCGAAAAGAGATCGGCTGCCGCCTATACTCGTGAATTTGCAGACCTCTTCCCCCACTGAATAAAAATCATTGCCCGAATGCGGCTTGACCCAATAATCGCCATTATCAACTCGGACAGCGCTTTGTTCGCCTGTTTCCATGCCGAAGCTGCCGAATCCGTCATCATCAGTCGTTTTTATCGAACCGAAATACTGAGCGCAGCTTTCATCGGTAAACACATCGAATACCATATCTTTCATCGAATAATCAAGCGACAAGTCATCGGTAAGTTCGGGATTTGACGAAACCGTTTTTACATTCAGAGTAACCGAATTTTCCGCTCCGCCCTTTATAACGTAAAGATATTTAAATGCGCCGTATTTCAAATCTACCTTATCGCCCCATTCGTTTTTGCCTAAGTTATCGCTGCTTGAATCCCACCATTCATTGGTAGTTCCGTCGCCCGTGTAGATACCGACATGAGCGTCAAAAGTCGTTGCAAGAAAAATAATATCGCCGTATTCAAGAACGCCGTCCGCAACCGCCGCATCGGCTGCTCCCACAACAGAATTATACTTTCCGGGGCCGTAGTAATAATATTCCACTTCCTTATGAGTTGGAAGCCAGTTGTATATCCACATCAAGCCGTTGGTGTACTTTCCGTTGTAATTGTCCCCCATCACGGGAATGTTTTTGTCTGCCCATTCGAGAGTTTTTCCGCTGTTGAGCGACGCTTTCATCAAAACGTGCCACACAAAGCCGGTGCAGTTCATCGCCGCAGTTCCTTTAATATCCCTGACTCCGTAAGCTTTTTCACAGTCGCCCTTTGGATTCCTGTGATCCCAGCCTATGTACGGTGTACCGATATAGTATTCTCTTTCGTCAACGTCGTTGTCGATATCATTGCTCAGATCGCCGTCATGGTTGACCAGCCATTTATAATACTCAAAGCCGTCTATTTCAAGCTCCGAACAAACGGTTTTGTTACCCTCACGGTGAAGATCCCAGCCGCCGATTTTATCAGCCGCACTTGTATCAGCCGAAGCGGTATAATTAAATCCGCTCACGGCAACCGCCGCACAAACAGCGGCAGCCAATAATTTTTGTACCCTCATTTTTTCTCCTCAGAACCATCATGAATTTTTAAAATAATTTTCAATACAGTTTGTACTCAAAGATTATTACAAAAACACACAAATATTTTTTGTAATAATCCAAAAATTACACCCGACCATAGCTTACCGTAAAGTGTAAGAAAAAGTCGGGTGTGCATTTTATTATCAATTCAAACCGATCAGCCGATCAGACGTTATCACTCGGCAGCGCCGCCGCCTGTTTCACCGCCTGCTGTGCCGCCGTCGGTTTGCGCGGCCGGCGCAGCTGCCTCGCCGCCTCCCGTTACGGCAGCAGGTTCTTCGACCGCCGGTGTGGGAGCTGTCGGCTGCTCGACAGCGGGAGTCGTGGGAACTGTCGGTTCTTCCGCAGCGCCGCCGTCGTAATCTCCGTCGTCATAATCGCCGTCATCGTCATAATAATCATTGTACGAAACATAATCGTCATAATCAATGCCGTCGTCATCGTCGCCGTTATCGTTGTTGTAATAATTCTGGTTATTGTTGTAATTGTTATTATAGTTGTAGTTGTAGTTATAGTTGTAATTATACTCTCCTGCCGACGAAGTCGCCTGAATGCTGACTGTGTTCTGAGCATTCTCCGCATGAAGCTCGCCCCAGGTGGTATACTGGGTGTTAAAGCCCGAGTGGGTCGTGCAGTATTCGGGAAGATTGCTCTTGTTGTAGTATCCGTAGTGACCCGCACCGCAGCTTGTGTTTGCAAGAAGTCCCGTGTAAGGGCAATACTGCGCAACAATAAGATCGTCCGGGAACACATAGTCCCTGTGTTCCTTATCCTTAAGATACTGCTCCATGAGAACCTTCCAGAGCTTGGTAGCAACCGTGGTATCCTCAACTGTTCTTGGGTTGTCGTAGCCTACCCAGATAGCCGCAGCGCAATAAGGTGAGCAGCCGCAGAACCAGCTGTTTGTATCGGCGTCGGTAGTACCTGTTTTACCGATAATATCCCAGCCCGAGATCCTCGTTTCACCTGCGTTTGTGCTGTGAGATGTCTGAATGTTGTAGTTAAGAAGTCTGTTGACAATAGCCGCTGTTTCCTCGGTAAGAGCCTGGATAGGATCCTGCGTTCTGTTGTCGATAATAACGTTGTCCTCGGCGTCCGTTACATAATAATATGTGTACGGCTTGTAGGACTTTCCGCCGTTGCCCAAAAGAGTATATGCCTTGCACATATCACGGACAGTCGCACCGCCGTGGAAACCGCCGATCGAAAGACCTGCCATATTCTGTGAGTCGACCTCAAAATCCAAATGCGTCCAGCCCAGCTTGTTGGTAACGTAGTCATAGGCATATCTGACGCCGTCCTGACCGTTAGGATCAACGAGATCTCGAAGAACATTCGCAACAGGCGCGTTGGCGGATATTTCGATAGCTTCCGGCAGAAGCATATCATAATTATAACTCAGATACCAGTTATTCGGACCCGGAGCGCCGGTATCCTGAAACCAGTTATCCATCGGAACGTCATGAACGATAGACGAAAAATAAAGATTTCCGTTGTTGATAGCAAGAGGATATGCCGTAACGCCCTTAATTGTTGAACCGGGCTGGAGAGCGGAGTCGATCGCTCTGCTCCATTCCAGGTTACCCTCTTTGGGCTTGTTTGAGCCGACGATAGCGATAACCTTTCCGTCATAGTCCATCATGCAGAAGCCGCACTGCAGATTCGGATAAGCTCCCTCGGAAAAATACGGGAATGTTCTAACTATCTCCTCCATCTGCTCCTGCACGGGAAGATCCATTGCGCAGTAGACCTTCAATCCCTCAGTGTAGATCTTGTTGGAAGCAGCCGTTTCGCTGATGTCGAGGTATTCGGCAAGATCGGTTTTCAGATCGGAAAAAAGAGTATCAATATACCAGTTCTGGATCTGCTCCTCATCAATTTCTTCCGTTTCCATCTCGATAAAGCTGTTAGGGTCGGCAAAAGTCATATTGTCGGATTCCTGCATAGCCTGATCAAATTCTTTTTTGGTAATTTTTCCCTGAACGTACATCTGATTGAGAACTATTTCACGTCTGTCCTTGTTTTCTTCGGGGAAATAGAGAGGATTATACTGACTCGGATTCTGTGTGATTCCGACGATCGCTGCGCATTCCGCCAAAGTCAGATCTTTTACGTCTTTGTTGAAGTAAGACGTCGCCGCAGCCTGGATTCCGTTGTTGTTGCCGCCGAAGTTTACGGTATTCAGATATGATTCGAGAATCTCGTCTTTTGTAAACTCACGTTCAACATTCAAAGCACGGAAAATTTCCTTCAGCTTACGGGTAATACTTACATCATTATCACTTGTAATATTCTTGATCAGCTGCTGAGTAAGCGTAGAACCACCGTACTGAGAACCGCCCGTCGAAAGGCTCAGGATAGCGCCCGCAGTACGATACCAGTCCACGCCGTGGTGTTCGTAAAAACGCTTATCCTCGATCGCTACGATAGCGTCCTTCATATACTGAGGGATATCGTCAAAGCTGACCATAACTCTGTTTTCCGATGTATAAAGCTGCATATACTGCTCGGCTTTGCCCTGCTCGTTATAGGTGTAGATATAACTTGTTTCGTTAAGCTTTGCGCTGTGCAGATCTATACCTGTGGGTTCTCTTGCGATTCCGGCAATATAAATAACCATTGAAACACCGATTATCACGCCGGCAACAAAAAGAACGGCGATAAGCGTCACAAAAGCTCTCCAAATAAGCAGGAACGTATGCTTCACGGCAGACCCTGCCGCTCCTGCGATCTTTTTTCCGGAACTCTCGCAAATTTCCGTATAATCATAATCGGAAATATCAGTTTTTCTCACTCTTTGAATCCTCCTTAGTTTAACTGCTGCGCCGAGGAGCAAAGCAGCTCAGAGCGCTTTGTTTAACGGCGGCTGTATGTCAGATGTTTTAAAAAACGACGTTTCGCTTCAAAAAGCCGAAAACAACATTTTCTCGTATTCTATTTTATTATATCATTTTAACAAAAAAAAATAAATATCCTAATTTCTCAAAAATCTGTATATTTTAAAATCTAATTGTGCAAATTAACGTAATTACCATGAATAATCGAAATTTATGTACCGATAATAATATAAGTCCAAAAGCAAAGGAAGTGGCATTAATGAAAAAACTGATCATCACGACATTATCAATCATATCTGTGTGCGCTGTAATTAATCTGACAATTATCACAGCTAAATCTCACGAAGAACCGATCTCACCCAACAGCACATACATCATCAAAAATTACGAAGGAAAAGTCGCCTGTTTCGAAGAAGAAAGCGATTCTCCTTTTATGATAACCGAAATTTATGTGATCAATCTTCCGCCCGTCGACAGAAAAATGCTTGCAAACGGAGTCGAAGTCGTCGGAGCAAAAGCGCTTTCACGGGCATTGGAGGATTATCGGACGTAACGCTAAACTCCAA
>CACYDY010000306.1 GCA_902773245.1 uncultured Ruminococcus sp. | reverse complement strand
TTATGTAGGCAACACCTCGCTCGAAGTTCGGGTCGATACTTACGTTGAGGAAGTCGAATCCGGCGAACGGTTCGCCATCAATCACGCGTATCTGATTTTGGTTCAATTCAACAATAACGGGGAACCAACGCCGATCCGTTACGGGATCGATATTCAATCGGAAAGTGAACAGGCGGAATGGGACAGCGCGCTTATCAGCGCAAAGAGCAGAAAAGAATGGTATGCGTACTGATTGATAAAATATGAACAGAGAACAAACAGAACAAATAATATGTGCAGCGATCTGTAAAGGTAACGGATTGAAAGTCAAAGAGATTATCCGGCAGTTGAATCTCGACCGAAGCGCAGTGAAGGTCGGCAGCAGACGCAGCAAGCTGGTCGTGCTCTAAATTCGCGCAAAGGATTTCGTCAATAACGGCAATGATCTGTACCGTTCCGCCAACGGTGTATAGCAGACAAAAGAAGTTTCGCTAGAATACTTAATTGTGCTACCTATTAAATATTTACGCAGATAATTAACAACGTTTTTGTTGTAGAACCGCTTGTTTTTTCTGTGATTTATAGTATAATAAAACAGTAACCATAAAACATTTTATTTTTTGATGGAGAAAAACATGGATAATAGCTTTGTCATTGAATCAGGAAAATTAAATAAATATACAGGTTACAAACAGGAAATAACCCTACCTAATGAAGTAACCATTATAGGCGAAAAGGCATTTTGCAAGTGTTCTTCAATTACACGTATTATTATTCCCGAACATGTCAAACAAATAGAAGATTTTGCTTTTGCGGGTTGTATCAATCTTTCAGAGATAGTTTTTCAGTCTTCAAATACCGTCCTCGGCGCATATGTGTTTTCTCATTGTGCTTCACTTGAGACTATTCCAGAAAATATTAGCAATATTCCCACTGGAACATTTAGAAAATGTACTTCCTTAAAAAATGTTAGCATTCCTAAAAGTGTAAAAAAGATTGGACATCACGCCTTTTATCAGTGTGAGAATCTTGAGGAAATCGTTTTCCCTGAGACTGTAGATGAGATTGGGGGTTTTGCTTTTAGCGGTTGCACGAGAATGCATGTTGCAAATTTGGCTCATGTAGAAATACTCGGGCCTGCTGTTTTTGAGAACTGTCGCTCTCTTAGGAAAGTAATGCTTTCTGATTCACTTGAGTTTATTCCATTTAAGTCCTTTTACTCTTGTCATTCTTTAGTTGAAGTTATACTTCCATGTACATTATCACGAATAGATTCTCAAGCATTCTGTGCATGTCGTTCTCTAAAATCAATCAGCCTTCCAGACAAATTAAACTATATCGGTGAAGAAGCTTTTGCTTTTTCTGCCATAGAAAGCCTTATAATTCCTCCTACATTAAAGGAATTGAACAAAGGAGTTTTCACAAATACCAATATAAAAAAGTTAAGAATTCCAAGTGGTATTGAAATCATTCGGTCATCTGCGTTTATGGATTCTACTATTGAAGAAATAGAACTACCTTCTGGATTGGAAATAATAGAGGAAGCCGCTTTTATTCGATGCAATAAATTAAAAAGTATATCAATACCAAATAGAGTTAAGATAATAAAATATAATACTTTTTGCAGATGTGAAAGCTTGCAAAGTGTTATTTTGCCTGAAGGGCTAAAAAAAATTGAGCGAGGAACGTTCTATAATTGCAAGTCTCTTCCGGAAATGACAATTCCAGGAACTGTATCTGTAATTGAAAACGAAGCCTTTGAAGGTTGTGAATCGCTTCGTAGCATTGTATTAAGTGATAAAATCCAAAAAATATCACCAGATTTGTTTTCCGGGTGTAAAGAACTTGAAACTGTGGTGCTTCCTAAGAACCTCTTTGCAATAGGCGAAAGAGCCTTTAAGGACTGTCATAGATTAAAAAATTTAGTTTTTCCTTCTTCCCTTCAAGAAATTGCAAAAGATGCTTTTACAGGAACAACTATAGCTGTTCCCAAAATTAAGAAACCAAAAATACAATTGCCAGATTATATTTTGAATACTCCTCCAAAAGAAGCAGATGGATTTAAGGTTATAATTGAAATGGAAAAAGCCCCAACTATTTATGAAAGTAAAATAGGCGGCAAGCCATACTGGCCCAAAGGTACGCCATATCCAACAGATGTTACAGGACAACCCCTTTCATTAATTATGCAAATTAATTTAGAAGATTTAAGCGGAACTACAGATGAATTACCGAGGCAAGGTATGCTTCAATTCTTAGAGAGAGCGGAAAGTACTAAAGTTGTGTTTCACCCCGTCATAAAAGCAGAAATAGAAACAGAACTAGATCCAGTTTTCAAGGACATTCAACAACACGAAGATATATTTGGAGAATTTTCTATACACTTTGAAGCTGTACATCTGACTACTAAGATGGTAAAAGATGACGTGCTCGATGAAATTTATCTTCTTGCAATACCGGGTTGGTTTTGCCAAGGAGACCGCAGAACAGCAAATAACAAGAAAAAGTATAATCGTCAACTATTGCAGTTTGGATCCGTAAAAGCTCCAGATGGGGAATGGATTACTTGTATTGGCGATGCAGGAGTTATGCATTTTATGATAAATGAGAATCATCTACACAACAGAGAATTCCGCGATGTATACTTTTATTCTGATTGTTGTTGATGTATTTCCTTTTGAAATCTGAATTCCTCATTGTCCAAATGCAAGTTCCGGTATTCAGTTTGATGTATGTAGGATTCCGATTCATTCTACAAGAATAATCGCTTCATTGAAAACCTCAAAAGAGTCGAATTGATTTCGTGGGTTCAAGTCCCTGACGCAAAACTATCGAAAAAAATCTTTTTTGTACGGATAGGACATCCTATGCGAATAAAAAAGATATTCGCCCCGAAAAGCCCGATTTTATCGGGCTTTTTCACGT
>CACYDY010000305.1 GCA_902773245.1 uncultured Ruminococcus sp. | reverse complement strand
TGTTAAATTCAACGAAAGGTTTCACATTATCACCTCTTAAAAATCCACTGTCTACAACTTAAGGATTTGTTCCTGTCGACCCAAGACTTTGGTTCTATTTAATATTTATTGACGTCACCCATACCCCCAACCCCCTTTCCCTCAAGGAAAAGGGGGCTAAAGGGTGGCGGGTCTTACGCCCCGAACCCTGCATACATTCACTCTACCCTTAAGTTGTTGATAGTGCTTAAAAATCAATTACCAAAAACTCCGCAGACTCGCTCAGAGCGCACGCCGCCAAGGCATATTCTCCGCAGTCCCGAACATGGAATGTTCCGTGTCGGTTTGAGAATCCGCCCTCTTTCTCCCCTTTGAAATTATCCATTTTAAAATTAATGTTTTTCATCGGAAAGCTCATTCCGTCCCCTGTCGCTTTGACAAAGCTTTCTTTGAGCGACCACAGAATTATGAACGCTTTGCCTCGATCCTCGCTTTCGTTCAGAAAACGCTTTTCGTCGTCGTTACAAAGCTTCCCGATAACGGATTCGCCAACTCTGCTCATCACCTGTACGTCAACGCCAAGCGGCACGTTCCCGACCGCTGCGGCAGCATAATCTCCGCTGTGGCTTATGTTGAAGAAAATGTCTTTTCGATCGGAGAAATACGGCTTTCCGTGTTCTCCCTTTTCGATTTTGAGATCGTTCGTGTCAATGCCGTACTCACGAAATACCGCTTCTTTGAGTAAAGCTCTTCCGTTTTGGGTTTCGGCTTTCTTTTTTTCGCCCCGCTTCAAATTTTCGTATGAAAATTTTTTCACGTAAACAACTATCTTATTATCACTCATTTATAAGCTCCGGTGTTACATAAACTGTTTTATTATTAACGAAAACGACCATTCCGGGCTTTGCCCCCTTCGGCTTGCTCACGTTGCGAACCTCGGTGTAGTCTACGGGAACCTGTGAGCCGCCCCGAGCCTTGCTGTGATACGCAGCGATTTTCGCCGCCTGAATTATTGCCGGTTCGCTTGGCTGCCTGCCGTTTGTCACCAGGATCGTATGCGAGCCGGGAATATCCTTTGTATGAAACCAGATGTCATTATTTGAAGCCGTTTTCATAGTAAGCGTGTCGTTCTGACGATTGTTTCGTCCTACCAGTATTTCAAAGCCGTCGTCGGTGGTAAATTTCAGCGGCGGCAGCGGTTTGAGTTCCTTAGCTTTGTTTTTCGAGGCTTTGATATATCCCGTTGAAACAAGCTCCGAGCGTATTTCGGCAAGCTCTCTTTCGGTTTCCGCTCTGCTCAGGCTGTCAAACACATTGTCAATATAGACAAGCTCGTTTTTTGCAAGTTCGATCTGCTTTGTCAAAACCTGCTGAGCTGTTTTTGCTTTTTGATAATCCTTGTAATATTTCTGAGCGTTCTGCGAGGGCGACTTTGTCGGGTCAAGCTTTATTCGCAGTGTCGCCATGTTCTCGTCATAGAAGTTTTCAACGTCAACAAAGGGCGAGCCTCTTTCGATCCGATACAAATTAGCCTGCAAAAGATCGCCGCATATTCTCAGCTTTTCTCTGTCACGGCACTGTTCAAGCTCGGCGGACTGAGTATTTATCTTTCTTGCGGTTCTCTCGCTTGCGCTGCTCAAAAGCTTGAGCAGATCCTGCCCCTTGGCTTTCATTCTTTCCGCGCGGTCACGCTCCAGATAAAACTCGTCAAGCAGCTTTGAAAAGCTTTCCGCTCTTTTGACGGTCATTGCCGAACCGTACTGAGTTATTCCCATAAATGCGATGTCCTTCGGCTTTCCCTTTGGTTCGCTCACACAATACGGCACACCCGAGTTTTCTCTGACGGCGTTCGTCATTTTGGTAATATAATAATCCAGCCGCTTCATGTACTGCGAGTTAAATTCGTCGGTATAAAGCTCCTCTCCGCTTGTGACGAGGTATTCTATCTCACGGCATATTATCGGGGAAACTCCCTGAACGGTAATGAGGATAGCCTTGTTCAGCTTTTCGGGTTTTTCACGCTCAACGATCGCTTTGGCAATTCGTGACGGGTCGCAGTCAAGCATACTCAGCTTATTTTGAGCCGGGGGCAGCTCGTATTTCATCGTTGGCAGAACAAGTCTTTGGGTTGTCATTGTCGGGTCGACACGCTTTAATGCGTCGATTATAATTCCCTGTTCGTCAATGAATATCACATTGCTGTACTTGCCCATGATCTCGACCGCAAGTGTTAATCTTATCGGGTCGCCGAGATCATTTGTTGCATCAAAGTCGATAAAAACGATCCTTTCAAGATCGGGCTGACGCACGTCGGCGATTTTTGCTCCGCAGAGCTTCTTTCTCAACAACATACAAAGCATTGGCGGTGAAGCCGGGTTTTCGGGTGCATTTTCGGTGAAATTGATCCTCGGAGAATTTGCCCTTGCGGAAAGAAGAAGCTTTTTGTTTCCGCCGATAGTTCTGACCGCGAGTATCAATTCGTCACGGTTTGGCTGATGTATCTGTGATACTCTCGCCGATACGAGAGCGGTTTTTAATTCGTTCGTTAAAAAATGTATAAAAGCACCGTCAAGTGCCATGATTATCACCTACCGATATTATTTATGTCAGCTTTGAACAGCCGTTAGCGCTAAGAGCCTGTTTAGTATCTCCCGCAAGCATCTTTTCGGCAAATTGTGCTGATCTCTGCGTCAAAAATCCTTACAATACGACAGTATTCCTGCGGATTTTTTCCTTGACCTCAGCAAAATTATGCTCGAAAAT
>CACYDY010000304.1 GCA_902773245.1 uncultured Ruminococcus sp. | reverse complement strand
TCCCGGTACCGGCGTTATCGCAGGCGGCCCCGTTCGTGCCGTTGTTGAGGCAGTTGGCATTAAGGATATCAGAACAAAGGCTCTTCGTTCAAACAATCCGTGCAACGTAGTCAGAGCAACACTTCAGGGTCTTGCCGCTCTTCGTTCGGCAGAGCAGGTAGCTGCAACTCGCGGCATCTCTGTTAAGGATCTTTAATGGGAGGGCAGCGAAATGACAATTACAATAAAGCTCGTAAAGAGTCTTATCGGTGCTAAGAAGGATCAGATCGCTACAGCTGATTCGCTCGGTCTTCGCAAGATCGGCAACACAACAACACAGCCCGATAATCCTCAGACAAGAGGCAAAATCAAGAAAATCAGTCACCTCGTTGAGGTAACTGAGAATGCATAAAGCAAGGAGGTGCGGAAGATGAAATTGCACGAACTTTCACCGGCAGAAGGCTCCAAGAAGGGCGTTCGCCGTATCGGCAGAGGTCACGGTTCAGGCTGGGGCAAAACTGCAGGAAAAGGCCATAAGGGTCAGAAGGCAAGAGCAGGTCACGGTATGCGCCCCGGCTTCGAGGGTGGTCAGATGCCGCTGCAGAGACGTATTCCTAAGAGAGGTTTCAACAATATCTTCGCTAAGGACATCGTTGCAGTAAATATTGGTACACTTGATAAGAAATTTAACGACGGCGACGTTGTTGATATCGATGCTCTCGTAAAGGCAGGTGTGCTTAAGAATTCTTTTGACGGGGTAAAGATCCTGTCTAACGGATCGCTGACAAAGAGTCTCACGGTAAAGGCAACTGCTTTCTCTAAGGCAGCAAAGGAGAAGATTGAAGCTGCCGGCGGAAAGGCAGAGGTGATCTAATTGTTTAAAACGATCAAGAATGCCTGGAAACTTCCCGATCTTAGAAAGAAGCTTATCTTTACACTTCTTATTATTGTTGTGTTCAGACTTGGTTCCGTTATTCCGGTACCGTTTCTTGACAGAGCTGCTCTTCAGGAATTGATGGAGCAGTATTCCGGCAACAATATTCTTGCTTATCAGAATATGCTCGCCGGCGGTGCGTTTGCAAACGCTACATTGTTCGCAATGGGTATTACACCATATATCAACAGCTCCATTATTATGCAGCTTTTGACAGTTGCTATTCCTGCACTTGAAAATCTTGCAAAGGAAGGCAACGAGGGACGCAAGAAGATCGCTTCGATCACAAGATACGTAACAGTTGGTCTTGGTCTAATCCAAGGAACCGCTTACTACATTTTCCTTCGCCGCTCTGCTATTATAGTTAATGAGTGGAGAGAAGGCGGCTACGGAGTATTCTCCTGCGCAGTTATTATCCTGACGTTTACCGCGGGTACTGCGCTTGTCATGTGGCTGGGTGAACAGATCAATGTTCACGGTGTTGGCAACGGTATTTCAATACTCCTTTTTGCCGGTATTATTTCGCGTGCGTCCTATCTTATTACGCAGATAACAAGCTACTGGAAGATGGCTCTTGAGGGTCAGAAGCAGTTCTTCTTCTTCGTTCCGATCTATATTGTGATCTTCTTCGCAGTTATTTGGCTTATCACATTTATGAACGATGCGGAAAGACGTATTCCCGTTCAGTACGCAAAGCGTGTAGTCGGCAGAAAGATGTACGGCGGTCAGTCCACACACCTTCCTATCAAGGTTGCAATGGACGGCGTTATGCCTATCATCTTCGCAAGCTCAATTCTTTCGGTTCCGGCAACTATTAACCTCTTTGTAAAGGCTGAGTCGGGCTTCTGGAAGAGTTTCTTCGATTTCTTCGATCCCACGAGCGTTGGCTACATGATTCTTTATTTCATTCTTATAATTCTGTTCGCTTATTTCTATACCACCATTCAGTACAACCCCGTAGAGATGGCTAACAATCTACGTACAAACAACGGCACGATCCCCGGTATCCGTCCGGGCAGACCGACAGCAGATTATATTGCAAAGATCCTTTCGAGAATTACACTTATCGGCGCGCTTTTCCTTGCATTCATTGCACTTGTTCCCGCGATATTTGGCAAGATCTCAACAATGGGAAATATGTCACTGGGCGGTACGTCTATTATCATTCTCGTAGGTGTTGCACTTGAAACAGTTAAGCAGATCGAATCTCAGATGATGATGCGTCATTACAAGGGATTCCTTGACTGATAAGAATAGGAGAACAATATTATGAACATTATTCTTTTAGGTGCCCCGGGTGCGGGCAAAGGTACACAGGCAGAGAAAATCTGCGAATACCTCGGAATTCCCACAATCAGCACGGGAAATATTATCCGTGCTGCGCTGAAAAGCGGTACGGAAATGGGTCTTAAGGCTAAAGCATATACAGAGTCCGGTCAGCTCGTTCCCGATGAGATCGTTATCGGTATCATCAAGGAGCGTCTTGCAGAGGACGACTGCAAAGGCGGCTTTATCCTCGACGGTTTCCCGAGAACCATTCCTCAAGCCGAGGCTCTGGACACAATGGGTATCAAGATCGACAAGGTTATCGATATCGAAGTTGCAGATGAGAGAATCATCGCAAGAATGTCCGGACGCCGTGTCTGCGGCAACTGCGGCGCAAGCTATCACCTTGAGTACAAACTGCCCAAGGAAGAAGGCAAATGCGACCTTTGCGGCGGCGCCCTTGTTCAGCGCAAGGATGACCACCCCGATACAGTAAAGGCTCGTCTTGAAGTTTATCACAGTGAGACAGAACCGCTCAAGGATTTCTACGCTAAGCAGGGCAAGCTTGCTATCGTAGAAGGTCAGGAAGAGGTATCTGACACTACAGCACTGGTGTTCAAGGAGCTTAAGTGATTTAGATGATAGTCCTTAAAACAGTAGAGGAACTAAAAAAAATGAGGGCTGCCGGAAGAATATCCCAAAGGGCACTTCGCCTTGCGGGAGCGGCAGTCGAGCCGGGAGTTTCTACTGCCGAGCTTGACAATATAGTCCGCAAATATATCGAGGAGCAGGGGGCAACCCCTTCCTTCCTCGGTTACGGCGGATTTCCGGCGAGCGCATGTATATCGGTAAACAATGTGGTTATCCACGGCATACCGAGTGAAAATACCATTTTGAAACAGGGAGATATTGTCAGCATAGATGTGGGAGCTTATTACGAAGGCTTTCATGGCGACAACGCGTGGACGTTCCCCTGCGGAGATATTTCCGATGAGGCAAAGGCTCTTCTCGAAGCCACAAAAAATTCTCTTTTCGAGGGTATTAAAGCGGCTAAATCGGGAAATACAATCGGAGATATCGGTAATGCTGTTCAAAGGTATGTCGAACTTCGCAGTTACTCGGTGGTACGAGATTTTACCGGCCATGGAGTAGGTGCAAAGCTGCATGAAGCCCCAAATGTACCAAACTACGGTACGCCCGGCAGAGGCCCCAAGCTTATGCCCGGCATGGTAATTGCGATAGAGCCTATGATCAACATAGGCACATATAAAGTCAAGGTGCTGAGAGACAGATGGACTACCGTCACAGCTGACGGAAAGCTTTCGGCACATTTTGAACACACCGTCGCAGTCACACCCGAGGGTCCGGTGATCCTCACGGATGCAGACTGATCTGAGGTGATTATAGTGGAATTCAGTGTCGGACAAATAGTAAAGGCTAAGGCGGGGCGTGACAAAGACGGCTTTTTCATTATATTATCGCTCGATGGGCAGTACGCCTATATTGCCGACGGCAAACGCCGCCCGGTCGATAAGCCGAAAAAGAAAAAGCTGATCCATCTTGTGCCGACTCAAACAAAGGCGCAGACGTTTCGCTCAAACCGTGAAATAAAGCACGCATTGAGAGATTATTTGAGTGAGAATTAGGAGGAATGTTCTTTGTCTAAGCAGGATGTTTTTGAACTGCAGGGTACAGTTACTGACGCATTGCCGAACACCAAGTTCAAAGTGGAGCTTGAGAACGGTAAAGTCATTGAGGCACATATCTCAGGAAAGTTGAGAATGAATTTTATTCGTATTCTTCCCGGTGACAAGGTAACGGTTGAACTTTCACCGTATGATCTTACAAAGGGCAGAATCACATGGAGAGGTAAGTAATTATCTATATAGAGAAAGGAATGATTACACAATGAAAGTCAGACCTTCTGTAAAGAAAATTTGCGACAAGTGCAAGGTAATCAAGCGCAAGGGCAAGAT
>CACYDY010000303.1 GCA_902773245.1 uncultured Ruminococcus sp. | reverse complement strand
TGCAAGCCTTTGAAAAGGCTTGAGCGAAACTTTAATAAGCTTCGCATCGCTAATAATTTAGGCAATTTCAAATGTCGTTTACTATAACAAAAAAAGAAAACAGCCGTTTTGCTGAAACAACTGTTTTCTTTTAATAAATAATTATATACTATAAATTATCAATCTTTTACGATCATGCTTGTGCCGTCCATTTCCTCGGGCTGCTCAAGACCCATGATCTCAAGCATTGTCGGAGCAATGTCAGCCAGTCTGCCGCCCTCTCTGAGCTTGCAGGGATAACCCACAACGCAGAACGGAACAGGATTTGTAGTATGAGCCGTAAACGGAGAACCGTCCTCTTCAAGCATTCTGTCGGCATTTCCGTGATCGGCTGTAATAAGAGCCACGCCGCCCATTTTTGCAATAGAGTCGGTAACCTTTCCCACACAATCGTCAACGGCTTCAACGGCTTTAACTGCAGCGTCAAAAATACCCGTGTGACCAACCATGTCACAGTTTGCAAAATTAAGGATTATCATGTCGTACTTGCCGCTTTCAATAGCTGCCGTACACTTTTCGGTAACCTCATAAGCGCTCATCTCGGGCTGAAGATCATAAGTAGCAACCTTCGGAGAATTAACGAGTATTCTGTCCTCACCGTCATAAACCTTCTCAACGCCGCCGTTAAAGAAGAATGTAACGTGAGCATACTTTTCCGTTTCGGCAATTCTCAGCTGTGCCATACCCTGATTAGAAATATACTCTCCGAGAGTGTTTTTGAGCGACTGCGGCTTGAACGCAATGGAAACATTCGGCATTGTTGCGTCATACTGAGTAAAGCAAACGAACTTAACCGGGAAGAAGCCGTTCTTTCGCTCGAAGCCCTTGAAATCAGGGTCTACGAAGGTTCTTGTTATTTCTCTCGCTCTGTCGGGACGGAAATTAAAGAACACGATCGAATCATTAGGCTTAACGGTGCCTTCTTTGTCAACAACGGTCGGAATAACAAATTCGTCCGTTACCTCATTCTCATAGGAATCTCCGATAGCCTTTACTGCGCAGCAAGCTTCATTGCCCACACCGTACACCATAGCGGAGTAAGCCTTTTCCACTCTGTCCCAGTTGTTGTCACGATCCATTGCATAATAACGTCCTGCAACCGTAGCTACCTTGCCCACGCCGATCTCCTCGGTCTTTTTAACAAGCTCGGCTGCAAAATCCTTTGCGCTTGACGGCGGAACATCTCTTCCGTCAAGGAAAGCATGGATATAAACCTTTTTAAGACCTTTCTTCTTTGCAAGCTCCAAAAGACCGTAAAGATGAGTGTTGTGGCTGTGAACGCCGCCGCTTGAAAGCAAGCCCATGAAATGAAGCGCGGAATCGTTCTTTTTGCAGTTTTCGACAGCCTCGTTCAAAGCTTCGTTATCAAAGAAATCACCGTCTGCGATTGACTTGGTAATTCTTGTAAGCTCCTGATAAACAACTCTGCCGGCGCCCATGTTGGTGTGTCCTACTTCACTGTTGCCCATCTGACCGTCGGGAAGTCCCACGTCCATTCCCGAAGCGCCGATCTGAGTCAAAGGATTTTGTGAAAAAAGTCTGTCAAGATTCGGCTTATTGGCAGCTTTGATAGCATTGCCGTAGTCGGGGCCTATTCCGTAGCCGTCCATTATTATTAAAATGATAGGTTTTTTCATTGTAAAAACTCCAGTCTTTTATGCGTTTGCGGCAGAAACGATAGCTGCAAATTTCTCTGCAACAAGAGAAGCGCCGCCGATAAGTCCGCCGTCAACGTTCTCCTTGCCGAGAAGCTCTGCTGCGTTGGCGTCATTCATTGAACCGCCGTACTGAATTGTAACTCCGTTTGCGATATCCTGACCGTAAAGCTTTGCAAGAGTGTCACGGATAAATGCGCAAACCTCTTCAGCCTGAGCAGCTGTTGCGGTCTTGCCCGTTCCGATAGCCCAAACCGGCTCATAAGCGATGATAACGTTCTTGATATCATCGGCAGAAACACCTGCAAGATCAAGCTTGATCTGTCTTGCGATAACCTCTTCGGTGATGTTGGCCTCACGCTCCGAAAGAAGCTCGCCTACGCAAACGATCGGCTTGAGTCCGGCTTTAAGAACAGCGGCTGTTCTCTTGTTTACGGTTTCGTCTGTTTCGCCGAAATACTGTCTTCTCTCGCTGTGACCGAGAACTACATACTCAACGCCGATCTCCTTGAGCATACCTGTTGAGATCTCTCCCGTGAAAGCGCCCTTCTCTTCCCAGTGAGCATTTTCTGCGCCGATCTTGATATTTGTGCCTTTTACAGCCTCTACTGCAACGGCAATATCAACATAAGGAACACAAGCTACGACCTCAGCCTGAGCGTCCTTTACGAGAGGTGCGATCTCATTCAAAAGAACCTTTGCCTCGCTCGGAGTTTTATTCATTTTCCAGTTACCTGCGATAACTGCTTTTCTCAATGTCTTGTTCATTGTAACAACTTCCTTTCTTTTTAATAATATAATATTATAACACGGAAAAATCCGCCCCACCGCAGCGCAATATAATTTCGTGCCGCAGCTTTATAATACATATTTACAAATGCAAGGCGGAGGGTAAAATTCCGCCTTGCTTTTAATCACTTATTAGAATTACTTATCGGCAATAACTGCGATACCAGGAAGAACCTTGCCTTCGAGATACTCAAGAGATGCGCCGCCGCCTGTTGAAATGTGGCTCATCTTGTCTGCAAAGCCGAGAGAAATTACAGCAGCCGCACTGTCACCGCCGCCGATGATAGTAGTAGCCTCTGTTTCTGCAAGAGCCTGAGCAACTGCGATAGTACCCTTTGCAAGAACAGGATTCTCAAACACACCCATAGGACCGTTCCAAACAACAGTCTTTGCTGTTTTTGCAGCCTCGGCGAAGAGAGCCTGAGTTTTCTCACCGATATCAAGACCCATAGCGTCGGCAGGGATAGCGTCTGCTTCAACAGTCTTAACCTCGATCTCAGCGTCGATCGGATTCGGGAATGCGTCTGCAACAACAGTATCAACAGGGAGCAAAAGCTTCTTGCCGAGGCTTTCTGCCTTAGCGATCATTTCCTTGCAGTAGTCAAGCTTCTCGTCGTCTACGAGCGACTTTCCGACCTCAAAACCCTGCGCTTTGAGGAATGTGTAAGACATACCGCCGCCGATGATAAGTGTGTCGCACTTTTCGAGAAGATTGGAAATAACGTTGAGCTTGTCTGCAACCTTAGCGCCGCCGAGTATAGCGACAAACGGTCTTTCCGGAACTTCAACAGCGTTGCCGAGGTAGTTGATCTCTTTCTGCATGAGGTAACCTACCGCAGTATCCTTGATATGCTCTGTTACGCCTGCGGTTGAGCAGTGCGCTCTGTGAGCGGAACCGAAAGCGTCCATAACGAAAACATCTGCAAGCGAAGCAAGCTCGCCCGAGAACGGCTCCAGATTCTTTGTTTCTTCTTTTCTGAAACGTGTATTCTGAAGAAGAACAACGTCACCGTCATTCATAGCGGCAACCGCATCCTTAGCCTTCTCGCCTACGACCTCATCGTCATCTGCAAAAACGACCTCTTTGCCGAGAAGCTCCGAAAGTCTTACTGCAACGGGAGCAAGCGAGAATTTCTCTTCGGGGCCGTTCTTCGGCTTGCCGAGGTGGGAACAAAGAATAACCTTGCCGCCTTTTTCGATCAATTTTTTGATTGTGGGAAGAGCGGCTGTAATTCTGTTATCGTTGGTGATAACACCGTCTTTAAGCGGAACATTGAAATCGCAGCGAACAAGAACCTTCTTGCCGGCAACATCAATATCCTCAACTGTTCTTTTGTTTAAAGCACTCATTTCAAAAATCTCCTTTATTAAGAATTATTTGTAAAAGAACTAATACTATATTATTATATCCTATTTTGTTATAATTTTCAATACTTTTTTAAATCAAACAGGCAGTTTTTAACAAACAGCCCTTTTATTACCTTACAATTTGGTACAGTGTCGTCAAATCATGTATTATTGGCATCGCTCCATTTAAACTCTCTCAGCTCGCCCGAACAGCTCAGTTCGGGGTAATTCCACTGTCTGAGAACTTCATAAACGGCTATTGCAACGGAATTTGAAAGATTCAGGCTTCTTGCTTCGTCCATCATCGGAATGCGAACGGTAGTTTTCGGGTTATCGAAAAGCAGCTTTTCGGGCAGACCCTTGCTTTCCTTTCCGAAGAACAAATACGCTCCGTCGGGATAGCTTGCATCGGAATGAACGTTTGGAGCTTTCGTCGAGAAAAAGAAGAAATCGCCTTTGTTTTTCTCAAAGAAGTCATCAAGATTTTCATACATCGTAATATCCAGATATTGCCAATAATCAAGACCGGCGTGTTTTAGTTTTTTGTCATCTATTTTAAAGCCAAGCGGTTTTATCAAATGAAGCCTTGCACCCGTCACGGCGCAGGTTCGGGCGATATTTCCGGTATTCTGCGGAATTTCGGGTTCAACAAGGACTATGTTAAGAATTGCCATGTGATTCCTCCTGATTTTTTATTAACAAATAATTACTCTGCGGCTGAAAATTTGCAAGCGGCAGGCTTTCAGCCATACGCCGTAACTCATTAAGGGCATTTCTAAAAAACGAATGTCGTGCAAATGAGCGGCAGGGACTTTTTATAGATGCCCTTAAGATTATAAAACAAAATGACAATTTTAACAAGTACCTCAGCCAAAAATCTACATACATTTTTTTATTGATTACACAAAAAATAATATCAGCCGCCGCCCTCAACAGAGAAGCGCAAAGCTGTTTTGTCTATTCTGATTCAACTTTTCACCATTCGCATATACTGTTTTTTCATTACCCTTGATCTCCGTTTTGGCGGCGGCAAATCCTGTTCCGGAGCATAATATGAACAAAGTGTACGTTTTAATAATTTATACTCTTTTAAAGCTATGGAGGTTAAAAGTTATGACAAAAAGTACCATGAAAGTTGTTAAAGGTGTCACAGCCGGGGCAGCAGCCGGAGCGGTCGTAGGCTATATGGGCAAAAATATGACCGACAACAAAAAGCAGCTCAAGAAAAAGGCCGGCAAAGCCATGGAAACCTTCAGCGAGGTCGTTGACACGGTAAACTATATGTTTAAGTAGTCATAATTCACCGATCATTTCGGAGAGTCGATCAAAGCGGTCGACTCTCCGGAGGGCAGTGCTTTGCCAATACTTCTATTTATCAAATTTTTATTCATTATTCACAATTTAAAGCTTGTTGCCTATGATTCAAAGAATTTGGTCTTGTTTTACATTTTGACGTCACTTATGCAATTGAACTACATAACCTCTTAAGTTGTGGATAGTGTTTTTTTATTGCTTTAACTTTTATAGCTTCGAAAAAATGAATGTCTTTCTTTATTTTGCCCATAATACTACTGACACCAACAAAAGAAAGGAAAGAAATTTATGGTTTGTAAATCCTGTAATGCATGGAATGACGACAACGCAAATTTTTGCAGAAAATGCGGCGGCGAGCTTTATAAAAGCACTCTCGTAACCTCGCCGATAACAGGCTCTGTAACTGCCTACAGCGCGCCTACATCGGGAATCAGATACTACAGCGGCATTGGAAACGCATATCTTCAAAGCGCTGCGCAGCTTGTCAGGGACAGCTACGTTTCCCACTCGGACGCCTATCATTCTTATCCCACAAACGCCAAGGTATATCTCAACAAGGACGGAACATGGATATGCCCCGACTGCGGCGAAAAGAATACTCATGAACGTCTTTTCTGCTCAAGCTGCGGAAAATACAGGTGATTTTTTTACGGAAATTATCTGAATTTATTATAATTACTGTCACAACACAAAACATTTAAATCAAAAACGGCGAACCGAAATTTATCGGCTCGCCTTAATTTTTAATTATTTACCAATTATCAATCAAAGAATTTCTCATGAATAGCCTTAACAGCGTTGTCTGCGTCAGCCTCGTCAATAAGAACAGAAACCTTGATCTCGCTTGTGGAGATCATTCTGATATTGATCTGAGCGTCCATGAGCGCCTCGAACATCTTTGTTGCAACACCCGCATGGCTCTCCATACCTGCGCCGACAATAGACACCTTAGCCACACCCTTGTCAGCGGAAACCTCTTTTGCTCCGAGCGGCAAAAGATAATCTCTGAGGATCTTCTCCGTTTCGTCTGCCTTGTCCTGAGCTACGGTGAATGCAATATCCTTAGTTCCGTCTCTTCCGATAGACTGGAGAATGATGTCTACGTTAATATTTGCTGCCGAAACCTTTGAGAAAACCTTAAATGCAAGACCCGGTCTGTCAGGCAAACCGATGATCGAAACTCTCGCTACGTCTTTATCCTTTGCTACACCGCTGATTAACATTTTTTCCATTTTTGTTGCCTCCTTAACAATTGTACCGGGTTCTTTTTCCAAGCTGGACAATACTTCCAATTCTATATTATATTTCTTAGCCATTTCTACCGAGCGGTTGTTGAGAACCTGCGCGCCGAGTGTTGCAAGCTCCAACATTTCGTCATAAGAGATCGTTTCAAGCTTTCTTGCATTCGGAACCTTTCTCGGATCGGCAGTATAAACGCCCTTAACGTCGGTGAAGATCTGACAAAGATCGGCGTGCATTGACGCTGCAATAGCAACGGCGCTCGTATCAGAACCGCCTCTTCCGAGAGTTGTGAGGTCGTCATACTTGTTAATGCCCTGGAAACCGGCAACTACAACGATATTCTTCTTGTCAAGCTCCTTTTGGATTCTGTCGGGAACAACTCTCTTGATTCTTGCGCTTGTGTAAGCGGAAGATGTCTGAAAGCCTGCCTGCCAGCCGAGAAGCGAAACTACCGGGAATCCAAGCTTCTCAATTGCCATAGCAAGAAGAGCAATGGAAATCTGCTCACCCGAAGCAAGAAGCATATCTCTTTCACGCTTTGACGCATTCGGGTTGATCTCGTTAGCCTTGTCTATCAGGTCGTCTGTTGTATCGCCCTGCGCGGAAACTACAACCACAACGTCGTTTCCGGCTTTGTAAGTGTCCGTTACAATTCTTGCAACATTAAAGACACGTTCGGCATTTGCAACCGAACTGCCGCCAAATTTCTGAACTATCAAGCCCATTATAAAAACTCCTTTTTCTCTCTTTTCTTTATTTCATGAATATCCGAAAGCTTCCTCAGCCACCCGACAGCCGATCCAAAAACGCCGTCAAGCCTTGGAAACCACTGTCCACAACTTAAAGCTTATTTCCTGTCGATCCAAACAGTTGGATCTATTTGGCAGCATTGACGTCACCCATACCCCCAACCCCCTTTCCCTCAAGGAAAAGGGGGCTTTTAGGCTGTGGGCTTCGCCCACGCCTATCGGGGACTACGTCCCCGAACCCCTGCGTTTGAGCTTCATATTTTCTTAAGTTGTGAATAGTGCTTAAATACTTCCGAACAGACGAATAAATCATACTGTATAATATTACTCTATCAGCACTTTTGCTCCGTCGCCGTCAGCAGACAAAACATGAAACTGCCAATCCCGAATGCCCTTGCTCTCAAGGTGCGGCAGCGCATACTTATTGAAAGTATTCTCAAGCTTGTCATCTATGATCGCAATAATTGACGGTCCCGCTCCGCTGATGTAAGTTCCGTAGGAACCCAGCTCATAGGTCATTCTGAAAACGGTATTGAAGCCGTTGATAAATTTTTTTCTGTAAGGTTGGTGAATACTGTCCTGGACTGCAACTCTCAGGTTTTCAAGGCTGCCCGAAAAAAGAGCCGCCGTCATAAGCGAGCTTCTTGACAGGTTATAAACTGCGTCTTCTCTTGAGTATTCGTTGGGCAGCGCCTTTCTTGCAACCTCTGTTTTCAATTCAAACGGCGGTATAAAAACTCCGAATCGTATATTTTTTGCAACGGGAACGCTCACGCTGTAAACTCGTCCGTTTTCCATTGCCGCCGTTACCAGACCGCCCAAAAGAGCAGGCGTTGTGTTGTCGGGGTGTCCCTCAATTTTGCAGGCAAGATTCACAAGATCATGCTGTGACAAGGGACTGCCCAAAAGCGGTTTGCTCCGATAAGACCTGCCGCAATGCACGCCGAAGAGCTGCCCAATCCTCTTGTCATGGGAATATTGTTTTCCTGAATGATCCTGAGTCCCGGCAGAGTTTTTCCGCATTCGCTGTAAAGTCTTTCCGCCGACCAATATATCAGGTTGGATTCATCATCGGGAATTTTCACTCCGTCATTCGACGAAATATCTATCTCGTCGGCTTCCTCCATCCACACATAATTATACATATCAAGCGCAACTCCAAGACTGTCAAAGCCCGAACCGAGATTTGCGCTTGTTGCCGGTATTTGAATTTTTATCATAATATCAAAACCTTTTTATCAAATAACAGCAATTCTGATATTTGAAACAACCTTTGCGCCGCACTTCTCAAAGTTCTCGGCCGCTTTTTCAAAATCGGCATATTTAAGAACCGGAGTGATAAATGCAAGCTCGTCTGCGGCTGCATTTTCCCTTTCAAGCTTTTCGCATGAGCCGAAAGCTTCATTGGCGGCAGCAAAAGCAGACTCCTTGTCGTCTGTATTTGCAAGAACATACATCGAATATGCGGTTTCTTCAAACGGAAGAATATTTTCGTCGTTTCCGTCTTCCCACATAATATTTCTGCGTTCGCTCTGATGTGTTACACAGTCCATAACATCGGCAACAACGGCGCTTGCAGTCGGGAGCTTTCCTGCGCCCTTTCCGTAGAATACAACGTCGCCCGTGGAATCGCCCTTAACGAGAATAGCATTGAACACGCCGTCAACACTTGAAAGCTGGCATTCATTGCTTACAAACATCGGAGCAACAATGATCTCCTGCTTTCCGTTTGTAACCTTGACCGAACCGATAAGCTTCACAGCGCCGCCCCAAGCCGAAGCGTACTCAACATCGGTGAGCGACACGTTTGTAATACCCTCCGTATGCACACTTTCGGGATAAAAATGCTTTCCGAACACCAGTGACGCAAGAATACAGATTTTTCTGCAGGCGTCATGACCCTCAACGTCAGCGGCAGGATTTCTCTCCGCATAGCCTTTCTGCTGCGCGCGAGCCAGAGCGTCCTCAAAGGTCTGAGATTCCTTTATCATTTTGTTGAGAATGTAGTTGGTAGTTCCGTTAAGGATACCGTCAATTTCATAAACATCATTTGCGGCAAGGCACTGATTGAGCGGTCTGATGATCGGGATACCGCCGCCCACGCTTGCTTCAAACAGGAAATTGAGGTTGTTTTCTTCGGCGATTTTCAAAAGCTCCGCGCCCTTTGCGGCAACAAGCTCTTTGTTTGAGGTTACAACGCTTTTTCCGTGCTCAAGGCATGATTTAACAAAAGTATATGCAGGATTCAATCCTCCCATAACCTCAACAACGATTTTTATTTCGTCATCATTGATAATATCGTCAAAATTCTTGGTAAAACGGTCTGCGATAGGGCTGTCGGGAAAATCTCTGAGGTCAAGAACCTTTTTGATGTAGATTTCTTCTTTAACCTTTTTTTTGATTTCCTCGGAGTGTTTAAGGAGAATTTCGGTAACACCGCTTCCAACAACACCGTGACCCATAACAGCTACCTGTATCATAATTTAAGCCCCTCTCATTGATAGTTATAATTAGTCAGTTTTATTCTACCACACTTTTTCAAAAATTACAAACATATCTTAAAAAATAACAGCAAAAACTTTAAATTTTGATAAATTCTTTGCAATATTTTAGAATATAAGTGATTTTTTTGTATTAAACAATGAAATCACCTCAACGGACAAATCTTAGGCAAGCAAGATGAACACCAACTTTAGTCAGTGCTTCCTAAAGTTTTGATCAAACTTTTTCAAAAGTTTGCAGATTCCAAAGACAGCGTCTTTGGTCGCTGACGGAGCAAAGCAAAAAAGATCGACAAATCCCCCTCAGCGAAACAGAATAAACTATAAATCTTTAAAGTAAAAAATACCCTGCCACTTGAGTGACAGGGTATTTCTGGTGGACCATCAGGGACTCGAACCCGGGACCTACCGGTTATGAGCCGGTTGCTCTAACCAACTGAGCTAATGGTCCGTTCA
>CACYDY010000302.1 GCA_902773245.1 uncultured Ruminococcus sp. | reverse complement strand
GGCGGCATTGCCTGCGGCCGCACATCAACATCATTTGACAAAACTACAGCCGATGTAGTATGATATTATTAATAATACAGTTAAAGGAGTCAGCAGAATGAAATATTGTTCAAAATGCAGGAAGATTTCTTTTTCGGAAGATAATAATTGTGAATGCGGAAGAAAATTTTCCGCAAAATTGGATCTGAACCAGCCCGTAAAACTCGTCGAGGTTGACGAAATCAAAAAAGGAATTGTCGAACAAACGCTCGTCAAAGAAAAAATTCCCTACTCCGAGCAGACCGTTTCAAAGGTTTCGCCGGTAATGGGCGTTCAGGACGGCAGATATGTTTATTATGTACCGATCAGCTTTTTGAAAAAAAGTATTGACGCTCTCGGCGGAGTTTTCGCAATGGAAATTCCCGACTACTACGAAAAACTCGCTCTTCCCGACAATCCCGAGTGGGAGGAAATGTCGCCGTTAAAAAGAAAGGTCATCAGATTCGTTTCTTTTGTAGGGTTTATTCTAATTGTTTTTGCCTGCGTGACGGCTGTCGATATTATTACAGGTTTTTTTATGAAGCTGTGAACACGGAGGTTTGTTATGTTAAATAATAAGTTTATTTCTGCGATTATCGTTGCGGCAGGCTCTTCTTCGAGAATGCAAATGAATGTCAGCAAGCAGCTTCTGAAAATTTGTGACAAAACCGTTTTGCAGCACACGGTTTCCGCTTTTGTCGGTTCGGGGATTGTTGACGAAATTATCGTTGTCTGTCCCGGGTGGGATATTGAAAATTTCAAATCGCTTTTTGCAGGTGATTATGAACAGAAAATACCGTTGAAATTTACCGTCGGAGGAAATACCCGTCAGGATTCCGTCGGAAACGGAATTGCCCAAATCAGTGAGATCTGCGATATTGTCGCAATTCATGACGGCGCAAGACCGCTTGTTGAAAAAAAAGATATTATCGGCGTTGTTTCGGACGCCATCAGATTTGGCGCGTCTACTCTTGCGGTTTCGGTCAAGGATACGATCAAAATTTGCGAAAATTCGACCGTTGTAAGCACACCCCCGAGAGAGAAGCTTTATATTATCCAGACTCCGCAGGTTTTTTCAAAAAGCGACTATGTCAAAGCTTACCAAAAAGCAATTGAAAACGGTGAAAATTTTACCGATGATTGTCAGTTGATCGAGTCCGTCGGCGGAAAAGTTCATATCACGCCGGGAAGCTATACAAACATAAAAATAACCACTGCCGAGGATATACCGACAGCAGAAGCGTTTATGAAAATGAGGTGTAATTCAAATTGAGAATAGGTCATGGATACGACGTTCACAGGCTTGTGAGCGGAAGAAAATTAATAATAGGCGGAGTTGAGATTCCCCACACACTCGGACTATTGGGACATTCCGACGCGGATGTTCTTACTCATGCGATAATGGATTCTCTTCTTGGAGCGGCGGCGTTGGGAGATATAGGCGGACTTTTCCCCGACAGCGACCCGAAATTTAAGGACGCCGACAGCATGAAGCTGTTGAAAGAGGTGTGCGAAATTCTCAAGAAAAAGGGATACAAAATATCAAATATCGACGCAACGATTATCGCGCAAAAACCAAAAATGAAACCCCATATCGACCTTATGAGAACTAATATAGCCGCTGTCTGCGACATTGACAAAGATCGGGTCAATGTCAAAGCAACAACTGAAGAAAATCTCGGTTTCACAGGCAGCGAAGCCGGTATTTGCGCGCATGCGGTTTGTCTTATTGAGTAAAGTTTCCTGCATATACCTTAGCTTTTGGGAGATGAAACTAAGATGAAAATTAAAATCGGACAATTTGAATTTACCGAATGTTGGGACGGAACACTATATAAAAAGCTATCGGATTATCCAAATATTTCGGAATGGGAAATTCAAAGCATACTCTGTTTTATTGATTACGAAACCGCTTATGGAAGAAATTATGTTATAGAAGCAGAAAGTTCCATTATTGAAAAAATTAATTCATATAAAAACAAAAGACAATATAATCAACCCGTTTCTGTACCCAAAAAGATCGCCGAATGTACCGCTTGTCCGAAATACAAGGGCTGTTTGACCGATTTTGTCTGCCATACTTCACCGATTGAAAACGCTGTAAAAATATTGGATTCCGGCAGCTTATTGTCGGCGGTAAAAGCAAGAAAACTCACAGCAAAAGAACTTGCAGCCGAAAGCAGAAATGCTGCAAACGACCCCGAGGATTACTTTGAATACATAATGTTCGCCTGGGGAAATTGTCAGGCAGGAGATCGTCTTGTTATGGAACGCAAATTGAAAAGATTTCCAAATGAAAAAGATCTGAGCGATGATTTTACACCCGGTGTGCGTTTTTTCTTTCGATATGACAATATTATGAAGCATTCAAATGCCGTTTTTGACGGAGTTCTCCCTTTGAAAATAAAAGATGAGGTTGCGCTGAAAGATTGGGTTTATGCGATTATTGTTCCAATGTATGCAAAAAAAGAAATCGAGCCTCATGTTTCCGATGATTTAAAAGACAGAGTTCATTATCTTCAAAACGATTGTGAGGATATATGGAAATGGTCGGAAAAAGTGTACGAATATGTAACAAATTTGTAATAAAACAAAAGTCCGAATATCACTAAAGATATACGGACTTTGTTTTAAATTATGGCTTAGCAAAGAACATAATATTCAAAAATCAAATCTGTTCCATGAAAGAAACACCATGCTTAACTCTGTCATGCTCCTCGGCACGCTTGCCGTTGTTCCAGTTGTCGAGAGTTCCCACAAGATAACCTGTAATTCTTCTGATTCTTTCAAAGTTCTGCGGTTCGTAATAATACTTGATGTCTGCGTAATCGCCGTCAACCGTGATATCAATCGCCGTAAGCTTTTTGTCGGGATGCTTGTCGGTGATGTATCTCACATAGGTGTTCTTTTCCTCTTCGGAAAGTGTTCCTCCGATAACATTTACCTTCATAGTCCGTTCCTCCTAAAACTGATTTATAGATATAAAAAGATATAAAAACTTAAATTATTACTGTTTTGTAACTTTATTATATCATGATTTTTTAATAGTTTCTGTTGCATTTGACACAAATTTAAAATTTATTGAAAGGAGTATTGTGTTTTGAGTAAATTCTTTGCCATGATCTCACGAATGAAATACATCAACCGCTGGGGACTTATGAACAACAAAAGAACCGAAAACCTCAGCGAACACAGCCTTGAGGTTGCCATAGTTGCGCACTGTCTTGCAACGCTCGGAAACGTGCGTTTGGGCAAAAATCTTGACGCCGATCACATTGCAGTCATGGCGCTTTTTCATGACTGCACCGAAATTATCACAGGCGATATGCCCACACCTATAAAATATTATAACGACGACATAAAAAATTCATACAAAAAAATCGAAAAAATGGCTGCAAAAGAGCTTGCCGATATGCTCCCAAAGGATATGAGAAGTGTTTACGAACCGCTTCTCAACGAGGTAGGGAATAACGATTACGAACGCAAAATTATGAAAGCAGCCGACAAAATCTCGGCATATCTTAAATGCGTTGACGAGATCAGAATGGGAAACGACGAATTTGTGAAAGCCAAGGAAAAGCTTGAGAAAGCTGTAAAAAAGCTTGAGATCGAAGAAGCCGACATCTTTATGGAAGAATTTGCGCCGGAATACGGATTGTCGCTTTATGAGCTTTAAAATTTGTCATAAAAAGCCCGATTTGTAATAGTGTACAATTTTGCCAAAAATTTTTGTGTAATACTTTTGTAATTATCTGCTTATAATTCTTTTTTGCAATTATTTTTTTGCCGTTTGATATTATAATTGATTAATAATAGTTGGATAAAAAGATAAAAACGCAAAATTTGTTTTACTTTTTTCAAAACATACGTCATTTTGAGCCTGCATTCAGGCTGAAAGGGTTTTAATTATGGCTAAAAATTCAAAAAAGAAAGATTTGAAAGACGGTTACGATATTCTTGTAGATCATACCGCAGTTACGGAAACTCCCGACGGCGAAGCTGCAAAACAAACCAACAGCAGCTCCACGACTGTCAAATCAAGAAAAAAGTCTAAAAAGCGAACAAAGCTTATCGTCAGAAACGTGATACTTGTTGTTCTGTCAATTATCATGGCTTTGACGGGAACAGGCTTCATATATTATTACAACACACTCGACTCGCTGAATTTCAGCGAAAACGGAGATCTTGGCGAGATAGGCGATTTCGACGGCTCGGAGAATTTTCTTACAAAAAAGAAAAAACTTGACTACGACATAGATGTCAAAAACGGTTATGTCAACATGAGCATGGAAGAAGGCTCGCTGCTCAACGACCCAATGGTTTTGAATGTTCTTCTGTTCGGAGCCGACAAAAACGACGGAACAGGTCAGCGAAGCGATACCATGATCATGATGTCGATCGACAACCGCCACAAGAAAATCAAGCTTACGTCTTTCATGCGTGATATGTGGGTCTACATTCCCGAGTACGGCTACTCAAAGCTTAATCACGCATACGCTTACGGCGGTCCCAAGCTTGCGATCTCGACAATTGAGCAGAATTTCGGTATCGGGATCGACAGATATGCGATCGTTGACTTCTCCAGCTTCAAGTCGATAATAAACATTTTGGGCGGTGTCGACATTGAGCTGACCGATGAAGAGATCGACTATATCAACTGGCAGAGCTGGAAAAACCATCAGGTCGACACAAGAAACGAGCTTACCGCAAAAGCGGGGATCGTTCACCTCAACGGCAGACAGGCTTTGTGGTATGCGCGAAACAGAGGAGATATTGACGAAGGTTTTTCGGGAAGCGACTTTGACAGAACGGACAGACAAAGAAAGCTTCTGAGAACAATAGCAAGCGATATGCGTTCGGCTTCGCTTCCGCAGATAGTAAGCATTGTCAACAAGATCGGCCCTCTGATCACAACGAATCTTAAAAAGACAGAGATCACCACACTTGTTTCAAATTCTCTGACATACCTTTCTTACGAAATGGTCGAGTACAGAATGCCTACCGACGGAAACTATACAGCCGGCTGGCATTACGGAATGTCTACGCTTGATGTTGCCGATTGGAATGCCGAAAGAACTGGACTTGCAGTTTTTGTTTACGAAGAATTGGTAACCGACGCTCTTCAAGGCTATATGACATATCAGGTGCAATAAAAAATTATAAATCTTCAGGTACAACCTCCTAAATAGGGACTGTGAAGAAAAGGTGCAAAAACACCGGATCTTCACAGTCCCTTATTAAAAATCACTGTTTGAGAATATATCCCAAACAGTGATTTGATTTTTAACATTATAAAATCACTATCCACAACTTAAAAACATACGGTGTTCGAATGCCGATGTTGGGGGACGGGTGATGTCGATAATGTAAAACAGAACCAACATCTTTGATCGAAAGGCAAAATTGCTTAAGTTGTGGACAGTGATCAAAAATATATTAATCTTCGGCTTGAACAGCTGCAACCGCATTTTTCAGTTCTTCGGTTTTGTTGAGCTTTTCCCACTCAACACCAAGATCCTCTCTGCCGATATGACCGTAGCTTGCAAGCTGTCTGTAAATAGGCTTTTGAAGCTTCAGATCTCTGATGATCGCACTCGGACGAAGATCAAACACACGGCCTACAGCCTTGCTCAGGATCTCGTCACTAACCACGCCTGTCGAAAATGTATCGACCATTACCGACACAGGCTTTGCAACGCCGATAGCATACGCAATCTGAACCTCGCACTTTTCGGCAAGACCTGCGCCGACAATATTCTTTGCAACGTGTCTTGCGGCATAAGCGCCGCTTCTGTCAACCTTGGTCGGATCCTTTCCGCTGAATGCGCCGCCGCCGTGACGGGAATAGCCGCCATAGGTGTCCACAATAATTTTTCTTCCGGTCAAACCGCTGTCACCGACAGGACCTCCGATAACAAATCTGCCCGTGGGATTAATAAAATATTTAGTTTCCTTGTCAAGAAGCTCTTCGGGGATTATCGGTCTGATAACGTTTTCGATAAGATCTCCTCTGATCTGATTGAGCGATACGTAAGGATCATGCTGAGTAGAAACAACGATCGTGTCAACTCTCACAACCTTATCTCCGTCGTATTCAACGGTAACCTGCGTTTTTCCGTCGGGACGAAGATACGGAAGAGTTCCGTCCTTTCTGACCTTTGCAAGCTGCTTTGCAAGCTTGTGAGCAAGCGAGATAGGCATAGGCATAAGCTCGGGTGTTTCATTGCAGGCAAAGCCGAACATCATTCCCTGATCTCCCGCACCGATTTGATTGTTGTCGTCGTTTTCGCCGTCTTTAAGTTCGAAGCTTTCGTTAACTCCCATTGCAATATCGGGCGATTGGTTATCAATAGAAGTCAGTACGGCGCAGGTGTTGCCGTCAAAACCGCATTCGGGTCTGTTGTAGCCGATTCCGTTGATAACATCACGAGCAACAGCGCTGATGTCAACGTAGCAATCGGTGGAAATTTCTCCCATAACGTGAACCATTCCCGTGGTAGCGGTAACCTCGCAGGCAACGTGTGCCTTGCTGTCATTCTTTAAAATTTCGTCCAGGATAGCGTCGGAAATCTGATCGCAAACCTTGTCCGGGTGTCCCTCGGTGACTGATTCCGAAGTAAATAATCTTCTTGCCATATATTTCTTCCTTTCTTTTCTTGATTTGTATACAGATACGGATTCTCAATTTATACTATTTCATTATAGCATAGAGTCGAAAAAAGTCAATAATACTGCGTGAAAGCGATGATATTTTTTTCTTTGATATAATTTTAGCAGGCAGTCGATTAGCGGCAATGTCATTAACTTATGGATTCGATTTATAAATTGTATGGATAACTTTATTTCATACATAACATAAGATTTTTCGTATCATCAGCTTTTGCCCTTTGTCGCCGGGCGGGCGTGTGCCCGCTCACTCAGGTCTTGTGTGCTTTTTCTTATTAACTGCCGTTACAATAATTATAACTATAAAGCCTGCCGCCAAGAATGCGGCAGCTCCTGCGGCGGCATACGGAAGCTTTGAATCTTTTGCAAATGCGTCCTCGGGGAGTCCGTCTGACTCAAAAACAAGAACCCTGTCATACCATTTTTGTTTTTTAATGCTCCAGGCAGCGCAGTCGATTTCTTTGTCGAGAGCTTCTACCGGAACTGTGTAGATATATTTTCCTTCCGAATTTTCCGTAAAATGTATAAAGCTTTCATCATCGGATTTTAATGCTTCGTCGCCCGTTCCCATAAAAAGCTTTTCGTAGCCCTTTCCGCTCAGTGTAAGCTCGGCTGTCATCTCACCGTCACTGACATTTAGATCACAATTGATAATGCGAAACATCGAAGAACTTGATTTGACACTGATGTTATAAACCCCGTCGTTAAGCTCGCTGCCATAGATATAATTATCCTGCGCAGCCTCGCTTTTTTCCGCTCCTGCGATCACGGCAGACAGCGAGAAAATCATTATTATCAAAGCAAAAACCAAAATCGTTTTTTTCATAATTTTATCTCCTTAGAGGCTGTTTAGTATCTTGACGTGAGCAG
>CACYDY010000301.1 GCA_902773245.1 uncultured Ruminococcus sp. | reverse complement strand
GAATTGGGAAGCGACAGTCTTTTTCCCTTTGCTCCTGCCGCAAGAAGGAATGCGCCCATGCTTGCAGCCATACCCATGCATATTGTTGAAACGTCGCACTTGATATACTGCATTGTGTCAAAAATAGACATACCTGCCGTTACCGAGCCGCCGGGGCTGTTGATATAAAGGCTGATATCCTTTGAAGGATCCTGTCCCTCAAGATACAAAAGCTGCGCAACAACAACACTTGCGGAAGAATCGTTTACTTCGTCAGTGAGCATAATAATTCTGTCGTTGAGCAAACGGGAATAAATATCATAGGAACGCTCACCGCGGCTTGTTTGTTCTACTACATAAGGTACTAATGCCATAATTTTCAACCCTTTCATATCATCTTCATCTCAAGGATATTCCGACCAAACAAACCCGTTTGATCGGCGCTCCTTAGAATTTTTGGCACAAATCTGAATATTATTCAGACTGCCGAAGATTTTTTCGGCAGTCCTTAAAAAAAATCAAAGTTAAAACAAATTACTTAATGTTTGCATTTTCCTTTACAAAATCCATTGCCTTGGAAACTGCAACATCCTTCTTAAGCTCGCTTGCAGGGATAAGGCTCTTTACCTGATCAATCTCCATTTTATACTGCTCGGCGATCTTGCTGTATTCCTCTTCAAGAGCCTCGTCGTCAGCTTCGATATTCTCGATCTCGGCGATCTTCTCAAGCGCAAGTCTGATCTTAACTCTCTTCTCGGCCTCGTCCTCATACTGCGCTCTCAGATCGTCCTGTGAAAGACCCGCATACTGCATATAAGTTTCAAGGTCAAGACCCTGCGCTCTGACTCTCATATCAAACTCTCTGATCATGTCGTCGATCTTATTCTCATACATAGCCTGAGGAATTTCGCCCTCTACCTTCTCTACAAGAACATCTACAAGCTTGTTTTCGATGTCGGCATCTCTTTCCTTCTTGAGATCCTCTTCAAGATTCTTTGCAATCTCTGCCTTATACTCCTCAACGGTTGAAGCCTCGCTGACATCCTGTACGAAATCATCGTCAAGATCGGGAAGTATTCTTGTTTTGATCTCATGAAGCTTGATCTTGAACTCGGCAGGCTGTCCTGCAAGCTCGTCGACCTGATAATCCTCCGGGAATGTTACATTGATCGTAAATTCCTCGTCCTTGGTGTGTCCGATGATCTGCTCCTCAAAGCCCGGAATAAAGCTGCCGCTGCCGATAGTAAGATTGTAGTTCTCGCCCTTGCCGCCCTCAAAAGCTTCGCCGTTCATGAAGCCTTCAAAGTCAATTACGGTAATATCTCCGTCCTGAGCCGGTCTGTCTTCAACCTCGGCAATGCTGCTTGCTCTCTGACGAGCCTTGTCGATCTCTTCGTTGATCTTCTCTTCCGTAACCTCAGCGGAAACTGCTTCGATCTCAATGCCCTTATAACCGTCGATAGCTATCTCGGGATATGTTGTGACAACAGCCTTAAATGTAAAGCCGTCCTCGGAAACCTCGGTAACATCGAGATCGATTTTGTCGTTTACGATTCTGACGCCTGCTTCGTCAATAGCGTCCTGAAGAGCCTTCGGATAAAGATCCTGCATAGCGTCCTCATAGAAAACTTCCTTGCCGTACATCTTCTCGATCACAGACTTGGGAGCCTTGCCCTTTCTGAAACCGGGAATGTTAATATTCTTTACCTGCTTCTTGTAAACGGTATTAATAGCCTTCTTGAAAGACTCACCGTCAACAGAAACCTCAAACTCATGTCTGTTTGTGTCAACCTTATTTGATGAAACTAAACTCATTTTTTCTTCCTCCTGCTTTTGACTGCAATTCCGATAATAATTCTTCCATACAACCGCCGTCAAACCGATCTGCCCGACAGCGTAATATTTTGCAGTCCTGTATAGTAGTTTGCGTAACCCTCTAATTTTCCCAGTCTACGCTTAACTTGTTAAGTATATCATAAATAAAAAATTAAATCTACCTTTTTTATGAATTTTCTGTAAAAAAGGGGTAAATATTTTTAAACACCCGATGAAAAAGCCCCCTCACGACCTTTTTGCGGTCTGAATGAGAGGATTTTTTCAGACTCTGAACGCCTGTAAGCGTCCTTTGCATATCTTTTCAAAAGCTTGAACAAGGCTTACTGCGGTATGATCTGTTTATCAACCACTATCTACAACTTAAGGATTTGTTCCTGTCGACCCAAGTATTTGGTTCTATTGTACATTATTGTCGTCACCCATACCCCCAACCCCCTTTTCCTCAAGGAAAAGGGGGCTAAATGGTGGCGGGCTTCGCCCGCCACCTATCGGGGCTTACGCCCCGAACCCTGCATACATTCACTCTGCTCTTAAGTAGTGGATAGTGTTTATCAACTATCAAAAAACCCGAATCGGTTTAAACTGTGTGTAATCGCACGAAATCAGCTTAAATTCTATGCCCCTATAGTTTCCGACCGCTGCAAGCGAGTGCGTTTTCTTTCCGTGAAGATGTCCGTAATAGCACTTTTTGATGTCATATTCCAAAAGAACGTTCATCATTTCGGGACACTCCTTGTCGGCAAAAACAGGCGGATAATGCAAAAATGCTACAACCTCTCCGCCAAGCTTTTTGGCGGCTTCGATCGACGTTTTCAGTCTGCCCGCCTCACGGTTGATAACCTTTGCGTCCTGAGAGCCTTGAGCGTCATAAAACCAGCCTCTGGTTCCGCAGATTGAAAAATTATCAACAAGAAACGCATTATTATGCATCACGGAAACGGACGTTATCCCGTTTTCGGAGAAAAACCTTTCGATTTTGGTCTTTGTATCCCACCAATAATCATGATTTCCTTTGAGTATGATCTTTTTTCCCGGCAGACTGTCTATAAACCTAAAATCCAAAAGCGTTTCTTCAAGCTTCATGCCCCACGATGTATCGCCCGCTAAAACCGTGGTATCGTCTTCCGATATTATTTCACGCCAGTTTTTTTCGATCCTTTCGACATGATTTCCCCAGCCCTGAAAAATATCCATAGGCTTATCTACACCGAATGAAAGGTGAAGATCACCCAAAACGTAAAGCGACATTATTCAACACCCAATGTTTTCAAAACATACTGCGGCATTTCGTCCGAATCAACTACTGCCGTAAAGCGTGTTTCCTTGTTTTTGAGAGCTGCAAGCGGCTTCGGAACAGACACATTTGATTTCTTGTTGAGAAGCTCGACCATCTCGAACTCGTCATCGGGAAGCTCGTCGTCCTTGGCGATCGCTTTAAGAACGCTGGAACTGAATTTGTACGGGCTTGCGGTGGAGTCGATAATAACAGGCGTTCTGTCGTTTGTCTGCTCGACATAGTCCTTGTAAACCTTGACTGCAACAGCCGTGTGAGTATCGCAAAGATAACCGTACTCGTTGAAGAACTCGCCGATAGTTTTCGTTGTGCTGTCATCGTCACAGAATCCGCCCGCAAACAGGCTTGTGATCTTTTCCTTTACGTTCTCGTCTACAGTATACGCTCCCTTGGTTTTCAGCTGCGTCATCCACTCTTTGACCTTCTTGTCATCACACTCTGTCATATGATAGAGGAAACGCTCCAGGTTGCTTGAAACGAGAATATCCATAGACGGAGAAATCGTCGGATAAAAGCTTCTGTTTTTGTCATAAGTACCCGTTGCGATGAAGTCTGTGAGAACATTGTTGGAATTTGACGCACAGATAAATTTATTGATCGGAAGTCCCATTCTGAAAGCATAGTAAGATGCAAGAATATTACCGAAATTACCTGTGGGAACAACGATGTTGATCTTATCGCCGAGCTTGATCTTTCCGTCGTTTACCAACTCGGAATAAGCCGAGAAATAGTAAACGATCTGCGGCAGAAGTCTGCCCCAGTTGATGGAGTTTGCACTGGAGAAAATGTAGTTTTTCTCTTCAAGCTTAGCCACAAGCTCCTTGTTCGTGAAAATCTTCTTAACGCCTGTCTGCGCGTCGTCAAAATTTCCTCTGATCGCACAAACGCTTACATTGGAGCCTTCCTGGGTTGTCATCTGACGTTTTTGCATGGGGCTTACGCCGTCAACAGGATAGAAAACCATGATCTTGGTTCCGTCAACGTCCTTAAAGCCTTCGAGAGCAGCCTTTCCTGTGTCGCCCGAGGTGGCAACGAGGATAACGGCTTCTTTTCCGCTTGACGTCTTTTTAAGCGATTTTGTAAGCAGATGCGGCAGGATCTGGAGAGCCATATCCTTGAAAGCCGATGTCGGGCCGTGCCAAAGCTCCAGGATATTCATGTCTATATCGCCGTACTTTTGATAGGAAAGCGGCGACGGATCATTTGAACCGAATTTTTCGGCGGTATACGCCTTTGTTACACACTCGTCAATTTCCTCTGCGGTGAAATCATCGAGATAATCTCCGAGAATTTTTTTTGCTCTTCCGACATAGTCAAGCTTTGTCAGATTCTCAATATCCGAAAGAGAATACTGCGGGATCTCCTGCGGAACAAACAAGCCGCCGTCAGTTGAAATTCCCTGCGCAATTGCCTGCGACGCAGACACTACAATATTTTTATCCGTGGTGCTGTTATACTTCATAGCTATAACAATCCTTTCTGTCGTTAAAGTATCGCCGCTTTTCAAAACGGCGCAACACTTGTGGAAAAACCGATTAAATGTTTCGAGAGAATCGGCAATTCCATAAAACAAACCCGAGGTTTGCGAAGGTGTACCAACTTGTATTGTACACTATAATTCGTCAATTGTCAAAGCTTTGATAAAAATAAAATGCATTTTTAAAAAATAGCTTATCTATCAGCGTTTGACTGTAATTTAATCGTGCAAATTCATCAAAAATTTTGTGCAAATCCGATATTGAACTCATATCATCGGGAAGCTCGCCGCCGTCAAAATCGGAACCGACGGCAACGGTATCCTCACCGCCGAGCGACAAAAAATATTCCGTGTGTTTAATAATATCCTTCAGCGACGCGTTTTCTTCACTCAAAAAATACTTATGAAAGTTTATCCCGACTATTCCTCCGCTGTTTTTTATAATATTAAACTGCTCGTCGGTTAAATTCCTTCTGTGTGAACAAACGGTTCTTGAATTTGAATGGGTTGCAATAAACGGTCGCTTTGCGATCTGTGCGGTATCATAAAAAAGCTTGTCGCTTGCATGAGAAACATCAACGACCATGCCGTATTTTTCCATTTCCGAAACGACCCTTTTTCCAAACTCCGTCAGACCGTTTGAATTTTCCACATCTGCTCCGTCACCCAATTCGCACGAACCGTTCCATGTCAAAGTCATTGCACGAAACCCCATATCACGATATTTTTTCACATTTTCGATTTTGCCGTTTAACGCAGCGCCGCCCTCGATAGTCAACATTATGTTTGATTTGTAAGCCATATTCCTGACAGAATCAATTTTGCCGACATCTGTTTTTATATCTTCGCACGCTGCCATTTCGCCGAGCAGAAGTCTGTGACAATTATAAATCAATTTTTCTGCCGCTTCTCCCCTTATTGCATCGGGTATCCAAACCGCCATACATTCGACCCATTTGTCAAAGCATTCTCCCTTTTTCAGGGAAATTTCGAAATCATTGGAAATGATACTCTTTTTTTCCGTATATGCTCTGTAAAGGGTGTCGCAATGCAAATCAAAAAAACGCATATTATGCTCTCCTTTTTTGAATAGTCTTAATTTACTATAAATGAGCAATTTTGAAAATTGCTCAAAAATGTTTGAAAGAGGACAATTAAAGTTTTTGCCCAGCTTTTTTTAAAAAGCTGGCGGTTTCCAAAGGTTCTGCCTTTGGAATCTGCAAACTTTTGAAAAAGTTTGATCAAAACTTTAAAAGGGTAAATCTTTCCGATTTTGAGTATAGCAAAAAAGCAAAGTTTTCCACATCGTATTATAAAAATGTGGAAAACTTGATTTGTTAAAACGTTTGATTTTTAAACTTTCCGATCATTTCAAAAGTCAGACTGAATCCATCGTCTTCAACCGGAATTTCATCTCTGCGAAACCACCGTGCCATTGCCAATTCGTTCTTATCCACGGTGAGCGTATCGTCGCCGTCAAGCTCACAGAAAAATCCTGCCAGCATATTTCCGTCAATACCTCCGGGCTGACTTTTGTAATATTTTATATTTTTAACCTTAACGCCTACCTCTTCCATAACCTCACGTTCAACGGTCTGTTCCAATGTTTCACCGATTTCGGCAAAACCCGAAAGGAGAGCATAGCCTTTGTAATCTCTGCCTGCATATTTTGACATGATTATCTTGTCACCGTTTATAACGCCGACTATCACCGCAGGAGATATTCTTGGATACACCTTGGCTGCGCAGATCTTGCAATAAAGCATTCTTTCGCTTTCGCCATGTATCAAAATCCTTCCGCAGCGGCCGCAGAATCTGTTGTCAACATACCATGAGTGCAAATGCCATGCTGTGCATATCAGAAAATACATCTTTTTAAAATATCCGTATTTCATTTTTCTGACATCTGATAGCGGCAATAATTTACATTCACCGGTAAACCCCGACAGATCACCGTTTCGCAGCAAAAAATACCTTTCATTATCAACCGAAAACATATAAACATAATTTTCGAACTTAATTTTCGACCCAAACTGCCCTATTTTTGTAAACGAGTAATTCCCGTCTTTCTCCTCTTTAACCAGAACGCTGTCACCGCAAAAGTACACCGCAAAATCGTTCTCGTTAGGCTTCAGGTTTTTAAAGCTGTTGTCAAGCTTATGCGGAAAAATATCCTGTATCATATCAAATCACCTCGGAAAATCCCGTTGCGTCGACTGCATTTTCGAGATAGTCTATTCTTTTCAGGCTGTTGTCGTCCTCATTGACAATAACCTGAGCGCAGTCGATCCTCGGTTGTTTTGCAATATTAAATTTTACTAAGTATGTAACCGCTGTCTTTATGAATTTTTTGATTTTTCCGGTTGTAATGCTTTCAAAACCCGCTGAAAAAGAATTTTCCGTTCTCGTTTTAACCTCGGTAAAAACTATAAATTTGTCATTCTCGGCGATAATATCAACCTCGCCGTAACGACTTGAGTAATTTGTTTTTACAATTTTGTAGCCTCTTTTTTCGAGGTAATCACAAACGTATTTTTCTCCCGATTTTCCTCGCTGCCGAATACTGAAATTTCTGTCACTCTTCATTTTTGCTCAACAACTTTTTCAAAAAACTCATTCGATGTATCTCACAGGGACCATATTTCAAAACAGCCTCGCTGTGAGCCTTTGTGCCGTAGCCTTTATGTTTTTCAAAACCGTACTCGGGATATTTTTCGGCGTATTCCAACATCAGACGATCTCGGCTGACCTTTGCGAGTATCGAAGCCGCCGCTATTGACATAGAGTTTGCGTCACCCTTTACGACAGCCTCGCACGTAATGTCAACAGGCGGTATTTTGTTTCCGTCAATATAAGCAAAATCAGGTTTTATTTTTAATCCTTCAATTGCCCTTTTCATAGCGAGCATAGCTGCGTTAAGAATGTTTATCTCCTCGATCTCCTCAACGCTTGCCCAGCCCACGCAGTAATCTGCCGCTTCTTTTTTTATCACTTCAAAAAGCTTTTCACGCTTTTTCTCGCTGAGCTTCTTTGAATCATTGACACCCTCAATAATTTT
>CACYDY010000300.1 GCA_902773245.1 uncultured Ruminococcus sp. | reverse complement strand
TTTTCTGTTCCGAAATCTTATAATACCACAATTTACAATTCTGAGAGTAAAAGCAGATATTCCTGCAGAATATTTAATCTTATACTGCCGCTGAAAGCAGAATGTTATGATGTTAACAGCCGATACTTCACATTTTTTAGTGAAAATAAAGCTAAATTCAGAGATCAAACGGCATCGGTTTCACTTATACAAGAGAATAATTACTTTTATGATTCGGAATTTGTAACACCTGACGACGCTCTTGCGGAAAAATTATTAAATGCTGAAATAGTATTAAACGAACTTTTTGCATATGGTGATAAAAAAATCATCAGCCGAAATATTGAAAATTCAGCTGATGATAAGAATTATAAATGTAATATAAGATATGTTTGTGAAGAAGATATCGGTGTGAAAAGTGAAATTATTTTAGATGATAATTTTTCGATCAATAATGCTAATGAAGATTTTTCAGATGATCAGTGAGTGCTGTTGTAGCTGAAATAGTCCGAGCTTGACGCATCAAAATTTGGAACAAACTCTTCGTCAGCCGCACTTAACTCCTGAATGAAGCCGTCCATATCAAGCTCTATTGCGTGATCAACGACTTCTTCGTATTCTTGTTCGGTAATTTTACGATTTATTTCGGGATATTTGTATGCTTCGCCCATAGGTGTGTATTGTCCCATAACGCTTACGAGGATCTTATCACCAAAATTATATCGTATCGTATCAAGAATAGCCATAGCGTCTTTTGTGTGATTAGGCAAAACCAAAACACGGACTATAGTTCCTTTTTGAATTATACCGTTTTCATCATATTTTATATCGCCGGTCTGTCTGACCATTTCTTTTATAGCGGCAAGCGCAACCTGCGAATAATTGTATGCGCTTGAATATTTGAGAGCCAGTCTGTTGTCGCTGTATTTGAAATCGGGTAAATAGATATCAACGTAACCCTCGAGTCTTTTCAGGCTGTCGACAGTTTCATAGCCGCTTGTATTGTACAGAACGGGTATCTTTGGACGATATATCTTAAAGCTTTCAATGACGGCGTCTATGTAATGACTTGCACTGACAAGATTAATATTATGCACGCCCTGATCTTCCAGATTACGATAACAGTTAGCCAACTGTTCGGGGGTAATGTGAACGCCGACATGATTGGCGCTTATTTCATAGTTCTGACAAAAAACGCATTTAAGAGTACAGCCGCTGAAAAATATAGCTCCACTGCCTTTGTTACCGCTTATGCATGGTTCCTCCCAATAATGGGGGCCAACTCTTGCCACTTTGGGCATAACTCCCATTTGGCAAAAGCCTTTTCCTTTAAGTAAGCTTCTTCTGGCACCGCATTGATGCGGGCAAGCCATACAATGATCAACTGTTTTCAACGGCAAACTCTCCTTTCGTGACAAAATATTCAGAAAAAAATTGAAGCTAAATTTTTTTCACAATGTTGAGCAACCAAACAATTCACATATACATTTTAACAGTGATTTCAAATTAAATCAATACAAACATTGATAAAAATAAATTCAATATTTTATGATAATTTTGTGTTAAATGAAGGAAGTTATTATACTGATTGCAAATTATCAAATAAAATGATAATATATATATAGGTTTATTACAGTTGAAAGTCCTCAGGATTAAATTTAGGCAAAACGGGTGGTTTAAAGGGTTTTCTCAAAAGTGGATTATATGAGAATTTTCTGCATTTTCCGTTTTCGATACATTTGTTTTTCATACAAATTTGCTCACCGTTGGCGCTTGTTATGCAGTTGTCACAATAAGAGCAGTCAACCGCAATGTTTTTGCCAAACAGTTTAAACCCCATAAAATCTCCCCCCTTAAATCTATAATCTATTATAATACTTTTAACAGCATTAAATTTTCTCGAAAGGAATTATTATATGTTTTTTACAAGCAAAACTATGAAATTAAATATCAACGATGCGGTGGCTTATCTGACGTTTAACAAATTAGACGAGATTTCGAGCATAAAGCATGCTTTTTCGACTCGTTTGGGCGGAGTGAGCTGCGGAGAATTTAAATCGATGAATATGTCGTTCAACCGCGGCGACAAAGAAGAAAATGTGGTTGAGAATTACAAACGTCTTTGCTGTGCTGTCGGAGTTAATTTTGAAGATCTCGTTGCTTCTGCACAAGACCATCACACTTTTGTAAGACGTGTGACAAGCAAAGAAAAGGGTGTCGGAATTTATAAACCACGAGATATGGAAAGTGTAGACGCACTCGTCACAAATGAAAGGAAAGTAGCGCTTGTTACTTACTTTGCTGACTGCACACCACTTTTGTTTGTTGATCCGTCTGCAAAAGCTATAGGAGCGGCTCATGCCGGCTGGAGAGGTACTGTAGGAAGAATAGGAGCCGAAACAGTCAGGAAAATGAGAGAGGAATTTTCCTCGAACCCTAAAAACATTATTGCAGCGATCGGCCCTGCAATAAATAAATGCTGCTATGAGGTGGACGAGCCTGTTGCACAAAAGTTTAAAGAGCTGAACTTGGACGACAGCAAATTTGTATTTCCAAAAGAAAACGGAAAGTATATGATAGACCTTATTGAAACGAATAGGCAAATTTTGATGTCAGCGGGAATACCAAGTGAAAACATCTATATCAGTGATATTTGCACCCGCTGTAATTGTGATCTTGTGTGGTCGCATCGTGCAACCGGAGGAAAACGAGGAGGAATGTGTGCTGTTTTGCAGCTTGCGTAGCTGTAACGTTTTACCAATATTCCAACGACTTGAATTTCGGTTATTGATTAATAATAAATAAACTGCCGATATTTGCATTATTTCTGCAAATTTTCGGCAGTTTATTATTATACTGTAAATGAGCAATTTTGAAAATTGCACAAAAATGTTTGAAAGAGGACAGTTAAAGTTTTTGCCAAGCTTTTTTTAAAAAGCTGGCGTTTTCCAAAGGCAGAGCCTTTGGTCGCCGTCGTGCCGCCGGCGAAACACCTT
>CACYDY010000299.1 GCA_902773245.1 uncultured Ruminococcus sp. | reverse complement strand
TGCTCGGTAATGCTCAGCGGCGCCTGAGCCGAGGTTACCAAAACAGCCGTATCTATCTCGCCCAGAACGCTGAGCGTGATTTTAGTCATCTTGTCATCGTCGTTCAGTCCGGGGGTGTCGATGATCTCAATATGATTTTTGCAGAATACAGACGGATATTCCACCGTTATGTTTTCTATCCGGGAAGCTCTTTCTTCCTTCTCCGTGTCATATTTCGTAGCATAGTCTATCAGCTGTTCAACGGTATTTTCCTCTGTTTCGCCCGATTTATATCGTATGAGTATCCTGCTTTTCTCGCTGTATCTTACGTGAGTTACCGCCGCAGTCATAGGGAGAATATCCGTAGGTAATATCTGCGTTCCGAGCAAAGCGTTTACCAAGCTTGATTTACCTCGTTTAAATTCGCCTATTACCGCAACTCTGTATTGGTGAGAAGATATTCTGTTGGCTATACCCTTTACCTTAGAGCCGAACTCCAAGCCCTCGGGATAATGCGAAGCTATGCTGCTTATATTCAAAAGCAGACCGTAAGTGTCAAATTCATTCACTAATACCGCCTCATTTTTCATTAGTTTTTATATTTCTTAAGCTGTCGACAGTGCAGCTTCTGTAAATTACCAAATTGGGAAACCATCGGAATAAACCGTTTGAAAATCGCAGCCTGTGTGCCGATGGGTTTGAACAGCGAGGTGTTTTTATTCGACTGTAAACTCTGATTTTCGCACGAACTATTCGTGATTTATACTAAATATATTATCATATGTTGGCAATTTTTGCAATAGGTTTATAAAGTGATTTTCTAATAATATCAATATTTCATTTAAATAAATAAGAAAATCAGCTGCCAATGGCAGACGAAATACGCACACCTGGTTTTGTGGCTAGGTGACTTCACCGCCTGCGTCAGAATTTGTCCCTAAGGGGTACACAACAAACGGTAAATTACGGTACAATTTAATTAAATCAAATTTTTTACAAAAAACCTAAAAAAGCTATTGACAAACATACAATTACATGATATATTTTAATTGTACTAATTGTAGTAATACAAACGGCTCTTATAAATCTATGTAAAAGGGAGGTTTGATTTTGTTTACTATCAACTATCAAAGCAGAGAACCGATCTACGAACAGCTTTACAACAACGTTATCAGACTGATCGGTATGGGAGTGCTTTCCCCTCATGAAAAGCTTCCCACAGTTCGCGCGCTTGCTTCGCAGCTCGGTATTAACCCAAATACCGTTTCAAAATCGTATCAGATGCTGGAGCAGAGCGGCTACATTTATTCCATGGTCGGCAAAGGCTCGTTTGTTGCAGACAGTTCGTCTGTTTTAAACGGTCAGCAGGAGCAGGCAAAAAAAGATCTCGTCACTGCGATCAAAGCGGCGTCCGATGTCGGGATCTCAAAAGACGAAGTATACGCTGCGGTTAATGAAATTTACTTTGGGGGTGACGGAAAATAATGTTAACTATCAATAACATTACAAAAAATTTCGGCGAGAAAGTTGCGCTTGACAATTTGTCGTTCAAGATTCCCGACGGTTCGGTTTTCGGACTTATCGGCTCCAACGGCTCGGGCAAATCAACGCTGCTGAGAATTATTTCGGGAGTTTACGAACCCGACGGAGGCGCTGTTGAGATCGACGGAGAGTCCACCTTTGAAAATCCCGATATTAAAGGTCAATGCTTTTTTATCTCCGACTTTCCGTATTTTTACAACAACTCGACAGTCGCAAATCTGGCGGTGCTTTACAGAAGCTTGTACCCAAACTGGAACGAGGAAAAATTTCAAAAGCTTTGCTGTATTTTTCCGATAAAAACCACCGACAGAATTATCAATATGTCAAAGGGTATGCAGCGTCAGGCAGCTTTGATGCTGGCGCTTTCAACGTGCCCCAAGTACCTGATGCTCGACGAAATATTCGACGGACTTGATCCAGTTGTGCGTCAGCTGATCAAGAAGCTTCTCGTTGAAATGGTGACCGAAAACAATTCAACCATTATCATCGCATCGCACAATCTCAGAGAGCTTGAGGACGTTTGCGACCACATCGGACTTATTCACAAAGGCGGAATTATTCTTGAAAAAGAGCTTGACGAAGCAAAGCTCGGCATACACCGTGTTCAGGCTGTCTTTGAAAACGAGATCGGCGAGGGCTTGCTGAGTTCTCTTGACATTGTCAAACTTCAGCGTCAGGGCAAGCTGATGAACATGACAATTCGCGGCAGCGGCGAAGAAATAGAGAAAAAGATCCGTGAGTTTGATCCCATCTATATGGAAATGCTGCCGTTAACATTGGAAGAAGTATTTATCAGCGAAATGGAGGTGGTCGGTTATGACATCGACAACATTCTCAAATAAAGAATTTAAAGCTTTGTTCAAGTGGGCTTTCAGACGAAACCGAACCATCATGATCATCTTTTCGATTATTCTCGGCTTGGGCTTTGTTTTGAATGCGTATATAATGGCTGTCGACAACTGGACAGATGACAGCGCACCCGTCACAATACTCGTTTATGAAATCGCGGCTTTGTTTTTCACATTTGTGTCGGCTCTGAAAACGTTTTCGTATCTGCACAACAAACGAAGTGTTGATATGTTCGGCGCACTGCCCTCAACACGTCCCACACTGATGGTGTCGCATCTGGCTGCGGGAATAGTTTCCGTGGCGGCTCCGTTCACTGTCGCTTCGATTTTGATCATGGGAATGCTTACACGCACAGGCGAGATGTTCAGGCTGTCCTTGTTTTTGATATTCACAGCGCTTCTTGCGATCTGCGCTTCCTACACATTTACCGCCCTGATCGCACATTGCTGCGGAACTATCATAGACACTGCGATTGTTACTGTTGCGGCAAACGGCATTTGGTGCGGAACGATCGCTTTGTACCGCGGCTTTGCGTCGGAGATGATCCCCGGAATCGATTTTTCATCAATTGTTGATGTTCCGATCCTGACAGCGCTTGCCCCGTATTCTTTCAGTTTTATAGATGTTTATTATTACGAAGAAAGCAACCTTTCGGTTATTCTTTCCACAATTGCATGGCAGATTCTTTTTACCGTGGGCGTATACTTCCTCACAATATTCGTTTCGTCAAAAAGAAAAGCCGAAACTTCTCAGAACGGTTTTGCATTTTCTTGGCTTCCTATGGTGATAAAAGCAGGCGCGTCCGTTGTTGCCGGAGGATTCATCGGATTTGTTGCCGGGGAAACTGCCGACAGCGGTTACGGAAACTTGGTTGTGTTTGCGTTTTGGTATATAATAATCGCTTTGACAGCGTTTGTGATCCTTCACATAATATTCTCCCGCGGATTCAAGGGCAAGATCAAGCCCTCGCTGATCGTGTTTGCTTCGACGTCAGCCTGCGCGATCGCCGTTGTATTCGCACTGAGCTACGGACTTGGCATTGACACCTATGTTCCCGACACATCTGTTATCAAATCGGTTGAATTTGATGATGTTGTGTATTCAAAGCCCGAAAACATCGAGCTGGTTACACAGATCCATCAGGTTATCGTTGATGATGTTCATAATGTTGAAGATTATCCGTATTATTTCGGAAGCAGCAGAACGTCATATTACGAGTCGGAATATGATTATTCGGACAGCTACACCTACAACTACAACGACAATTATGAAACCTATGAACTGGTAGACAGATGCAGCTTTGATATTACCTACAACAAAAAAGTAGGCTTTGACGTAAACCGCAGATATTATATTTCGGGTTACACAAACAGGCTTGATCCGTACTATTACGACCAAGCAAAAATAGAATCGCTTCTCAAAGCTCTTGAAAACAGCGATGAATACAAAATGGCGCAAAATCCTCTTATTTGGCACGAAGATCAAAGAAAAGATCTTAGAGTCAGCCGCGCAAATATCCAGCTTGAAGTGTACAACGGTTCGGGTTCGTTCACTCCTGCGGGCGTCGTTGAGCTTCCGAAAGACGACGCATTTATGAACGGTCTTTACGAAGCTCTTCAAAAGGATATTCTAAATGATTCGGCATTCGCTCTGACAGACGGCTACAACTTGATCGATAAAACCGCTAAATTCGGCGATGATATTTACTATCTTGACATCGGTTATGTCGACAAACACAGCACTTCATCATACAATTACGCCTACGGCGACCGTCCGATCTATTTATGGATCAAACCCGACTATAAAAATACCCTTGACTATCTGAAAGCCAAGGATATGGATCCGAGGGACAAAAGTAACCTGAATGTAAATCAAAGCAACGGTTCCGACGACCCGATGACAGACTATGACAGCTTCGGTTGGAACGGAGATTTCGAAACATTCAAAGATTATGTAAACAAAGTCGCTATGACTTGGGAATACGAGTCCTGTCAAAATGCCAATGTTAAGGATATCTCACAATGGCATAAAGAAAACTTCGGCAAATATGTGACCGCTCTCAACTTTAAGGCGGAGGAGCTGTACAACAAGTATTACGACAGTAAGGACTTCAAAGACCCGAATTACACGAATGATTTCATCAACGAAGGAAATGCGTGGGCTGAGTATTATCAGCTTGAGGATTATCTGATCGAGCAGCTTAAAGAATATTCCGACACATACGTTGAAAATTCTTTAAAAGCCAACACTGCCGACACCCCGTCAAAGACGGATTCAAATAGATCAAACAACAACAGCAAGGTTACTGTTTGATAAAGAAAAGGAATGTCGGATCATCACGGACTGTCTGTTTTATACTTATTGTCCATAAATATAATTTCCTGTACACAGAATAATGAATTTCCACACATTGGCAGTCCGTGCCGTGCAGCGTATTACTTCAATTAGCATATATACCCCAAAAAGGAAAGAACCGTTCGAGATCTCGGACGGTTCTTTTCGTTTTGTATGTTCGTTTCAGCTTTGCGCAGCCGCTTTCCCCTCATTCTCCATTGCGGCTTTAACAGATACATAATCCTCTGCGTTAACACTGCCGGTATCGTCTTCGTTTTTGTCATTACCCGAATTTTTGAGCAGCACCTTCAGAAGTATCGGACAAAGAATAGATGTCGAAATTATAAGCATGATCGTTGCAAACAACGGGTCTATTCCGACAAGATTTCCGCCCTTGTCAAAATAAATAAGCCACGATGCCGTTGAATAAACAGCCAGTGCGACCTCGCCTCTTGCTATCATTCCGCAGCCCACTGCGAGTGATTCTTTGGCAGTAAATTTCACCAACTTTGCCACAAGTCCGCAGCCGATTATTTTGGCAATTACGCCTATTGCGACAAAAGCCAACGCAAACCATATGTCGCTGAGTCTGAAATTGCTGAAATCTGCGCTGATTCCGATAAATGCAAAAAAGATAGGCGAAAAGATCATGTAACCGTTGACAAGTATTTTCTTGTCGACAAATTTTGTATCACTCAGACCGCTCAGCATAACGCCTGCCATATATGCGCCCGTTATGGCTGCAATGCCAAAAAACTCCTCGGAACAATACGCATAAATGAAACATACCGACAAAGCAAAAATACCCGTTCTTCTTTTATGGGGATACTTTTCCGAGATCCATTTGAAAATAATTCTCAGCACAATTCCCAAGCCGATCGAAAAGGCAAAGAAACCTGCCGCTTTGAGCAAGGTAAACACGGGATTGCTGCTTCCGTTGAGAGAAGTAACCAAGCTTAACACTATAATGCCGATAACGTCGTCTATGATCGCTGCGCTCAAAACGGTAGTTCCAAGCTTTGAGTTGAGCTTTCCAAGCTCTCTGAGCGTTTCAACTGTTATGCCGACGCTCGTCGCAGTCAGAATACACCCCACAAACAGTGCGTTAAGCAGCTTGTTGGTATCGTGAAACGTTTCGGGGATTCCGCCCATGAACAGAGCAGCGACCAAAGTGCCCAGCACAAGAGGAACTATAACGCCTGCAAGGGCTATCATACTCGACGCAAATCCGCTTGTTTTCAGATCCTTTAAATCGGTTTCAAGACCGCTGGAAAACAGTATCAGAATAACTCCGACCTGAGAAAAAGTTCTCAGCACGTCCATTTCGATCTCCGTTGGATTGACAAGACCGCCGAAGCCTATCGGAAGCTGTGAGAAAATAGCCGGTCCTATCAGCAGACCTGCAATTACCATTCCCACGACCTGCGGAAGCCCGAGCTTTCTCGTTGCCATACCCAAAGCTTTTGTTGCGAATAGTATTACCGCAAGATAATAAATTATTTTTGTAACCTCAAACTCCATAAAACCACACTTTCCATGCGTCTTTTTTCGACGCATAAATATTACACTTATGATTATACACCTTGTTAAAAAAATGTCAACCGTGTGACCGCACGGGCACACGTAATGCCGCCTTACATTTTGCAGCGGTAAGTTTGCTTCCGCTC
>CACYDY010000298.1 GCA_902773245.1 uncultured Ruminococcus sp. | reverse complement strand
CACATTCAACCCGATAATTTCAAACGTAACAGCTGCATTCAATGACACTCCGTGGACTAACGGTGTGGATTTTGTTTACGATCAGACAACGGGATTGTTTACATCGACGGCAAACAGCGTTACGGTTGAAGCAGCTCAATACAACCAAGACCCTGTTACGGGTGTGATCATGGTAACACCGGGGACATCGACGCTTGTTGTCACGGGAACAATATGAAGATTTTATAGTAATAATTTTCGGCGGTGCGAAGCTCATTAAAAGTTTTGCACCGCTTTTTCAAAAGCGGGCGGGTGTGGGCAGCGCCCACAAAAACAAAAAGCAGCAGCTACATAATAAGCAAATGAAGCGAAAAGAGTAAATGACGCAAAAAAATAAATATAAATATAAAAATAAAAATTTAAAAAAACAAAACTAACCGTCACAAAAAAGCAGGCAACAGCGCAGCGAATTGCCGATCGAAGAGGAACAAAAGCAAGGCTCCCGAATGTGCTGCCTTTTGCAGGCAAGAGCGAAGCGAATTGCCGTTCCATGAGGAACAAAAGTGTTAACTCCTGACCCTTTTGAGTAAGGTAAAAAAACACTGTCCTCAGCTAACAGTTGATTTCCGATCGACCTCAACATTTGATTATATTTTACCACTGTCCACAACTTGAAGGTTATTGCCTGTCGACCCAAGTGTTTGGTTTTATTGTACATTATTGACGTCACCCATACCCCTAACCCCTGCATCTGCGTCAAAAAGCAGCCATCTCTCCGTTCATATGAGAGATGGCTGCTTAAATTGGTGATTACTTTTTAAATATTTGCTTATACTTTCCGTTGACAATGTTCGGGAATGCACTTCCGATACGGCGGCTTCTCTTTTCAAGATAGAGCAGATTCAGTCTTAGCGATTCTTTCTGCTTTTCCATTTCTGCCAACTTCTCGAAAAGCTCGTCACGCTTGTCGTCAAATTCGTCAGCCTTTTCATTCATAATGTTCTTTAGCTTTTCGCCGTGCTGCATTATTTCGAGAGTTTTGCTGCTCACGCTTGATCCGATAGACTCCGACAGCTTGGTGAGATTCTCTTCAAGCTCAATGACAGCATATATGTTTTTCCTGAGCTTTAGCATGGTGAAAACCGTAACGCTGAAATCCGCCAAAAATACGGCGCAGCAGACGCACAAAAATACCATTCCCAATAAACTCGGAAAAAACCTTATCACCGCCATAACGGTGGGGTGAATAACATTAACAACAAGCACACACGCGATTCCCCACATGATCGAAAACCTTAAGCATATGTACCCTTTAAGATTAAACGGCTCGCCGCTGTAGTCCCACCACTTTTCGTGGAAAAATTTTTCAAGCACAAATCCGCCCGCAAACTCTATAAACGACGTTATTATCATCGACTCCAAAAAAAGCAGCGACCAGTGCTCCTTGATTGGTTCAAGAAAAACCAGTATCGGCAATACGCCCACTCCGTAAATCGGACATATCGGCCCGAAACAGAAACCCCGGTTTACAAATTTGCCATGCACGGTTGCCGCATAGGCTACTTCGACACACCACCCTAAAAATCCGTAGATCAAAAATATCCACACCAATTCATAAAGAGTGTAACCCGCTGTGGTCATAATATCACTTCCGATTGCATGAATTGTGAAAAAACTTATTTTTTGCCTTTGACATGCTGGACATGCTTTTTGATAGCTTCAAAAGTTTCCGCGCTGATAATATGCTCCATTCGGCAGGCGTCCTCAACAGCAGTCTTTGGGTCGATACCAAGCTCCATGAACCACGAGGACAAAAATGTGTGGCGTTCGTAAATCTTTTCTGCGATCTGACGGCCGGGTTCCGCAAGCTCGATGAACCCTTTGCTGTCAACCACGATGTATCCGTTTTCACGAAGATTCTTCATGGCAATGCTCACGCTCGGCTTTGAATATCCAAGCTCGGTTGCGATGTCGATCGATCGAACAAGCCCGTTTCTATTTTTTAGAACTAAGATAGTTTCAAGATAATCCTCGGCAGATTCTCTGATTTTCATATACAATTCCCTCCTGTCAGAAAACTTCTTAGTTATTATAACATACGAAAGGTGTATTTTTCAATCAGTAAATGTTAATTTTTATTATAAATTACAAATATGGAACTTTTAGTCGGTGTATTTCAGAGTTTCAAGCTCTAAATCGTGGGGTATCGTTGTGTTCTCAAAAAGTGAACGGGCAAACTCGGCATATTCGTCCGGGTCTTTTATCGAGGGGCTGAAATGCGTCAGCCACAGCTTTTTTACATTTGCGTTTTTCGCCGCTTCGGCGGCTTCGCGAAACATCATGTGTTTGTTGACGGCGGCTTTTTCAAGCTTGTCATCTTCGGCGTACATTCCCTCGCAGATGAACAGGTCGGAGTCTTTCGCAAAATCGTTAAGCTCCGGTGTCGGTCGGGTGTCGGTGCAGTATGTTATTTTCAAGCCGTTTCTCGGTTGTCCGAGCACCATGTCGGGAGTACAGACAATGCCGTTTGACTCAACGCTTTGTCCGCTTTGAAGCTTTCCCCACAAGCGAGGGTCTATGCCAAGCTCCGCCGCCTTTTGCGGCATGAATTTTCCTATCCTGTCCAGGTGGAATGCATAGCCATAGCATGGGACGCTGTGATTCAAAAGAAGCGTTTCTACTCTGAGATCGTTTATTTTGAAGCTTTGACGAGGGCTTTCTATTTCCCGGTATTTTATCTCAAAAGGCAGATCTCCGGCTATCACGCAAAGTGATCTGACTACACTTTCGATGCCCTTTCCGCCGATAATTTCTATTTGCTCGGTTCGCTCGCATTTCGCCATCGAAAGCAAAAGTCCTACTATCCCCGAAATATGGTCTGCATGAAAATGTGTTATGAGTATTGCGTCGATCTTGTTAAGGCTGAAGCCGCTTTTTCTGATCATGACCTGAGTCCCCTCGCCGCAGTCGACGAGTAAGTTCTTTCCGTTGAATCTTATCAGCAGTGATGTTAACGCTCTTTCGGGCAGCGGCATTGTTCCGCCCGTTCCAAGCAGGCACACGTCTATCATTTTATTACCTCCGATCGTTTTGTTATACTATTACTATAAATAATTATCAAACTTTTGTCAATTATTACTTTTTTGAAAAAATTCTATGGGTAAAATACACAAGATTATTACAGAAAATTTTACCAAAAGTTTTTAGAAATCTCTTGATTTTTTATAAAACATAGTGTATAATGTATACAATGATAAATCTTAGAGTTGATTCTTTAAGAAGCTTTATTGAATGCCGTTTTCCTTTTCGTAATGTGTTTTGTAATGTGTTTTGTGAGGGTATGTGTGGCAGTTGTGCGGTGTGGATTCGGTGTTCGGCTTTCATATAGATCAATTCCACTGCGAAAGGATTGATTGTTATGTACATTACGCATTATTCAAACTCGTCCGATGTTTGTCCATGACGCTTAATAATTGATTTTTGCAGACGGTGCGGAAGATTTTTTGTACCATGGGTTGTCTGCAAGATCCCGAGCGTTATTCCGTGAGGTATGAGCCAATGAGAAGTTTATTTTGATTCAGGATCTTATTTTAGAACAAACTGTTCTATATGATGTACCGAAAGTGTTTTTCGGTACATTTGAAAAGCAATTGATTACGGTTTAATTATCAATTGCTTTTCAAATTTTATTACTCCGAATGTTACATTTATGATAATTACTTGTAGTCATAATTTGATGCTTCCTACACACACGAGGAATCACCCCGATGAAGAGTCGGGGTGATTTTCCTTTGTTTTTGACTTTTATTTATTTTTTTCGTTGTTCTGCTCTTTGAGTAAAGCGATAATGGTTTCCGGACACTGTTTTGCAATGTCTTCAAAAGCTTGCTTTGCTCTGTTTGTGTTTTTAATTCGCTGCTCGGTTAAAGCGTAATCGGGGACGTGATCGATGACCTTAACAACGTCAAGACCATCAAAGCAAATAGTTTTAAGCAAAATGTCGCTGCCTTTTCCGTCTGTTGACCATATTCTGGAGCTCCACTTTCCAATTTTCGACATGAAATCACCTCTTAATATAATTATGCGTTGTCTGTTTTCGACATTCTGCTTTGAGTGCGGCGGTTTCATGTCTGATATGACGATAAAGGCAAAGCCGTTGAAAATAAGCACACTCACCTTGTTTTGTGTGTACATTTTTCTCCTGCGTCATACATTCAATGAAAGAATGACCAGTACACTTAATCTATCATAAAAAATACCGCTCCGATCTCTCGAAGCGGTCAATAAAACGGTTGTTTGGCAGGCGTGGCGTTCTCCTGCATCTCTCGGGATCATGCCCTGTCGGTACCATCGGCGTGTGGATGCCACGAAATCTTCCACCTCAAACAACCTATTTTTATTCTACTGATATTATATCAATTTTATTCGTCGTTGTCAACTTTTCGTGAGTATAGATTTTTTTTAGTTCTCAAATAGCGATGATACCGTTTATCCTCCACTTTTCAAAATCCGAGAATTATTACAAAAAAACTTAATTTTTTACAGGACTTGACACTTCACTTCTTATGTGCTAAAATGTCATTGTTAAATATTACAAAGACAGGGGAGCTTGTGTGCAGGCTGAGAGGAAGTTATCAACTTCGACCCTTTACCTGATGCGGATAATGCCGTCGTAGGAAGTCATATTTTTTGCGTTTCTTTGCGATTTGTTTGATTTTTTAGGGGATATTGTCCGCAGGCAGTACCCCTCTTTTTGTATTGTTAGTATTTTTGAAAGGAAAGTGTTTTATGTCATTTTTAATCATCGGTACAATTCTTGCTATCTTTGGCTCGGCAAGCTGCGCATGGGGCGATCACATTGAAAATCAGGTCTTTTTTATTCTTGGCCTCGTCCTCGTTGCGGCAGGCATTACCTTTGCTTGCGTGGGCGTTTTTAAAAATTATAAAGCAAAGGTCAAAAAGAAAAATGAAAAGGTCAACACCATTCGACTCGCTTTGACTGCTCTGCTTCTTGCTTTGGGGGCTGCTCTAAGTATGGTAAAGGTTTTTGAAATGCCGCTTGGCGGTTCTATAACTCTTTGCTCAATGCTTCCCGTTACGCTGATCTCAATTGAATATGGTTTGGGCTGGGGGCTTAGCTCCGCTTTCATTTATTCTATTGTCCAATTCGGATTGTCATTCGGCGCTGTTTTCGGTTGGGGACTCAGTCCTGCTGCCGTTGTCGGCTGTATCCTTATTGACTACATTCTGGCTTATACTTCTCTCGGGTTTGCCGGCTTGTTCCGTAAAAAAGGTACTGTCGGAATTTGTATCGGTATTTTTATCGCTTTGCTTTTCAGATACATTTTCCATATCATCTCGGGTACGATCATTTTTGATATCTGGATGCCGGAAGAGTGGAGCAGTCCGCTTTTGTATTCTATTTGCTACAACGGCGCTTATATGCTGCCCGAGTTCATAATTACTATGGTCGTTGCCGTTCTGCTTTTCAAAGCGCCTCAGTTCAATAAGCTCGTTGAGAGCAATCTTGAGTAATTTCTTTAAACAATCGCCCTCTCCTTTTTACGGGAGAGGGTATTTTTGTTTTGTAATATTATTCTTACTTATACTCGAAAGCGTTTAGATTCGGCACTTTTCTTTCTCCGACCGGCAATTCGCTGCGCTGCTGCCTGTTTTTATCTTACCCAAATTGTATTATTTTAAGTCTTATTTTGATCGATAGTTTGTTTGATTTCGCTGAGGGAAATTTGTCGATCTTTTCCGTTTTGTTCCGT
>CACYDY010000297.1 GCA_902773245.1 uncultured Ruminococcus sp. | reverse complement strand
TCTATAAATTATAATACAATTGACAGTTATTTTTTAGATTATTGCTCAATATGTACAACTTAAGGCGGTGTTTAGTGCAGATGCAGGGGTTTGGGGGCGCAGTCCCCAATAGGATGAGGGCGAAGCCCTCATCCTGAGAAGCCCCCTTTTCCTTGAGGGAAAGGGGGTTGGGGGGTATGGGTGACGACAAAAATGTAAAACAGAACCAAATACTTGGATCGACAGGCAATAATCCTCAAGCTGTGGACAGTGAGTTCTTACCTGCAGCGCTTAAGTCGATGACATTGCTTAGCCCCCGTCCTTGAGGAAGATTGGGTAATGGTGACGACCGTGCTGCAAAACTAAACCAAATTTTGGTGTCGACAGGAAATGAGTTTAAGTTGTGGACAATTCATTAATAATAACTATAAAAAATCAAACGGTTATATTCATGTTAAATCGGAGGAACATCAATGAAGAAAATTACGGTACTTTTTTTATCTGTGGCTTTGATATTGAGCCTTGCCGCCTGCAAAAATAAAGAAAACAATAACGAGATCACAGCTCAGAGTACGGTATCATCTTCGCAGAATGATGCAAACAACGGCGGCGATACGAAAAAGTCAGATCCGGCTCTTGAAAAAGCGGAGAACGATGCAAAAGTATTGTCATCAATCACCGAAGAGGTTATTAATACTTCTCTTGTGGGGCTTACCAATGTGAAATGGAATAAAAAAACACTCGACAAAGCTACAATGCATGACATTCTTAAAGAAAACGGAATTGATGACAGCTCGGATTATTACGAAAGAACCATTGACGGAGTAACCTTAAGCTTTGTTCTCACTCACGACGGAAAAACTCAGCTCAGCGGCGGCGAATATAAAGCGCAGGGAACGAAAATCACAGCCGATCTGATTCCGACAAAGGTGTGTGATACGGTTGAACATTTAACGGCAGATGCCGAAAAATTGGAAGAGCTTCTCAATAATGCTGTTAAAGAACATAAAAACGGAAAGGACAGCTCGAAAACCTTTAACGGGAAAAGATATATAGAAGCAACTATTCACGATCTTTGCGTTGAAAACAATATCGACGATCAAGAAAATTATTATCACAGAGAGATCGCCCATGTTGAATACAATATGGTTTGTAATGTGAACCAAAAGGGCGTCGTTACGATAAAGATCAACAGCCTGAAGTCACCCGTTGGAGGCCCCCCGGTTGAAGCCGAGGTTAAGCTTTCGCAGTTTTATGTAAAGAATTAACACAATTCAAGATTTTGAATAAACTGTATTGGAGATGATTTAATGAGAAATGATTTCAGTGCAGTTGCTTGTGTTAAAGGAAACCGGGAAGCGCCGAATATTTCCGGTGTGGTAAGATTTTTTCAAAAAAATGACGGTGTGCTTGTTGAAGCCAAAATCTCGGGATTACCGAAATATAACAAAACAGGGTTCTTTGCCATGCACATACACGAGGGCGGCAGCTGCGGGGGGATAGATTTTTCCGAAACAAAAGGACATTATAACCCCGACGATCTGCCCCACCCGTATCATGCCGGCGACTTGCCGCCGCTTCTGTCTTTTTCGGGGAGCGCTTATATGGCGGTTATGACTAATCGTTTTACGGTCAGAGATATCCTGGGCAAATCCGTGGTGATCCACAGCGAACCCGATGATTTTTACTCTCAGCCGTCGGGTGATTCAGGTGAGAAAATTGCCTGCGGAGTTATAAAAAGAAGATAGTTACAGAATAAAAACGGACGCTCGTATTGTGAAGCGTCCGTTTTTATGTTAATGAAGCACCGCACAAATCCGTCAGGCGGTCTTTGTGTGGTATTGACTTGATTTTGTTTTCTGTATTTTATCGTCCGCAAAATCACTCTAAACTTTCTTACAGACCAAAACTCCGAATTCGATTTCGGTTTCGAGTGATTTCAGATTTTCAAGCTTTGATTGATCTGTTCTTGATGTTTTGTAATAATAAGGCGTCATCTTGAAAAGACTCAAAATATCGTCGGAATTATCGAAGCTGAGTGAGTATTTTATTTTTATAAAGTCATCGGTGTTAAATTTGTCAAGCTCGGTGCTTTCGGTTTTGTTTTTGTAGGGCTTGTCATAGACTGCGCTTTTAAGCCCGAAAAGATGATTTTCAAGCGGTACTGCTTTGATCAGAATACCGTTTGGTTTGAGTACCCTGGAGTATTCATCGGTGTTTGTCGGTGAAAAAATATTCAAAACAATGTCGCAGCTTTTGTCTTGAACAGGAATCTCCGAACAGCTTGCGACAGCAAGAGATAAGCCTTTGTCACGCTTTGACGCATAGATCAGAGCATCTTTTGAAATATCTATCCCGTAAAATTCGGAGTTTTCGACATTCCCGTGAATATTTGCGGTGTAATATCCTTCGCCGCAGCCAACGTCAAGCACAGTGATCGGATACCCGGCTGCTGCATTTTTGACAATATCGCATATGCTGTCAAGCAAAGGCTTGTAATATCCTTTTTCGAGAAAATCATGACGTGCGGCAAGCATTGTTTTGTCATCGCCATGTCTTTTCTTTGAGGATTTTTGAGAACGCATAAGATTGACGTAGCCATATTTAGAAAGGTCATAGCAGTGATTATTACCGCAAACCAAAGTGTTGTTTTGTAATTTTAAATTCCCTTTGCAAACAGGGCAGATAAACTTTTCCATTTTCTCTCCGTTTTATCTGAATCCGCCGTCAACGCCGAGAACCTGACCCGTAATGAAATTTGCGCTGTCGCCTGCAAAAAATGCAGCGGCTTTCGCAACATCTTCGGCGGTTCCGAGCCGACCGAGCGGAGTTTCTTCTTTGAGTTCGTTTATAGTGTTTTCGTCAAAGTCGTGAGTAAGCATATCTGTCATAATACAGCCGGGGGCAATGCAGTTGACAGTTATTCCCGACGGAGCGACCTCTTTGGAAAGGGCTTTTGTAAGTCCGATAATTCCGGCTTTTACGGCGGAGTAGTGAACCTCGCATGACGCTCCCTCGCTGCCCCAGATAGACGAAATGTTGATAATCCTGCCGCTTTTGAAATGTATCATAGACGGAAGCGCGCTTTGACAAAAATTAAAAACTCCCCCGAGATTGACGTTCACCATTCTTGACCAGTCGTCTGCCGTTATGTCGGTGAACAGCTTTTGCTGGGCAATTCCTGCGTTGTTTACGAGAACGGCTATTCTACCGTATTTTTGCAGCGCAAAGTCAATTGTTTCGTCAACCTCTTTTCGATTTGAAACGTCACACTTGAAAATATATCCGTTTGAGCCGTTTTGCTTGATTTTATCAAGAACAGCGAGGGCTTTTTCTTTTGAATTGTTGTAGTTGATAATTACCTCATAGCCCATTTTTGAGAGTTCCAAAGCCGTTGCAGCGCCTATTCCCCGTGAAGCCCCCGTTACGACAGCGCAGCCTTTAATCATTGACAAGCACCTTTACGATTTCCGAAACATACATTCTGTGGAAGTCGTCGCCATGGTAGTTTGCATTTATAGAGCCGTCGATAATGCTTTCTTCGTTAAGATCCTGAGCATACATTTTGCGGCATACAAACACAAGACGAGCCTGTGAAAAATACGGCGCTTTTTCGTCAAAAACAGGCGTAAGTCCTGTTTCTTTGGCTTTGTCGATGTCACGTCCGGACTTTGTTCCGCAAAGCTTGAGTGACATTCTGTATTCGTCGGGATAAACCGAAACCGTGTAATAGTCGTTTCGTTCGATAAATTCATAGGTGTAGCGCTGGGGACGGATAAAGGTGAACAAAACAGGCTTGTTCCACATAATTCCCATGCTGCCCCAGCTTGCTGTCATGGTGTTATAGCTTTCTTTGTTTCCGGCTGTGACGAGCGTCCAGTCTTTTCCGATTGCTGTGCAGATGTTTTCGTTGAGTTCAAAAGCAGAAATCTCTTTCATAATTCATTGTGTGAATAAAAATTGGTTATTCACACTCCTCCTTTTTTATTTATAAGTAATATTTATGTTTGGAAATCAAAAAAATACCGGCAATCAAACGTTATTTATAAAAAATCTATTAAAAAACCTGAAAAAATTGCGATATTTACTTGAAAAAATCTCCGAAATTAATTATACTATATTTATGTGTGAGTGTAAAGTTGTTTTTTGGGGCGGTCACACGACCGCAGGCAATGCCGCCATACTTATTGTAACAATTAAGTAGGCTTCCGCTCAACGGCTGCCT
>CACYDY010000296.1 GCA_902773245.1 uncultured Ruminococcus sp. | reverse complement strand
GTATGGGTGACGTCAATAAATATTAAATAGAACCAAAGCCTTGGGTCGACAGGAACAAATCCTTAAGTTGTGGACAGTGATTAAAAATTACTTGACATAATCAGCGCTAAAGTCTATAATAAACTATGAGTATTTTAGTGACGGTCGGCAAGACCGCCTGCGTTGGTTCGTCCGGCGCTGCCGGAGGTCTTGCTGCAAATAACTGCTATAACACGATAAAGGTGGAATTAAACTATGCAAAAAGAAATATTACTGACAGCCCAAGGCTTGAAGGCTTTGGAAGATGAACTTGATTATTTAAAAACTACCAAACGAAAAGAAATGGCTGAGAAAATCGCTCTTGCACGCTCATACGGCGACTTGTCCGAGAACAGCGAGTACGATGACGCAAAGAACGAGCAGGCTCAGATGGAAGCAAGAATCGCAGATATCGAGGTAACTCTCAAACACGCAAGAATCCTTGACGAGAGCGAGATCACAAACGAACACGTTCACATCGGCTCAAAGGTAAAGGTTTTCAATACCCTTTTCGAAGAGGAAGTTGTTTACAATATCGTAAGCGCAAGCGAGGCGGAGCCTGAGAATAACAAGATCTCCGACGAATCCCCCGTGGGTCATGCGCTTCTTGACAAAAAGGTCGGCGAAAAGGTTACGGTTGATCTGCCGAACGGTACGCAGCTGGAGCTTGACGTGCTTGAGATAACACGCTGATCACAGCAAACAGCAAGTTGAGGAAAGAAAGGACGAACATTAATAATGAGTGAAAATAACACACAGCAGGTTCAGAATACAGGCGATATTCTTCAAATCAGAAGAGATAAGCTCGCCGCTTTGCAGGAACAGGGAAACGATCCCTTTGAAGTCACAACTTATGACAGAACAGGCTGTGCAAAGGATATAATTGCCGAGTTTGAAAAGGCTGAAAGTGAAGATATGGAGGAAATGAACGTTTCCGCTGCGGGACGTATCATGAGCAAGCGAGGCAAGGGTAAGGTCGCTTTCATTGACATTCACGACAGAAGCGGAAAAATTCAGGTTTTTGCAAAGATCGACGATCTCGGCGAGGAAGTGTACAAGGGCTTGCTCAAGTGGGATATCGGTGATATTATCGGCGTTGAGGGCTATGTTTTCAGAACAAGAGTAGGCGAGGTGAGTATCCATGCCAAAAAGGTTACTTTGCTTTCAAAGTCGCTGCTGCCGCTGCCTGAGAAATATCACGGCTTGAAGGATACCGATCTGAGATATCGTCAGCGTTATGTTGATCTTATTATGAATCCCGAGGTTAAGGATACTTTCATCAAGAGAAGCCTTGTTATAAAAACTATTCGCGAAGAGCTTGATTCGAGAGGTTATATCGAGGTTGAAACTCCTATACTTAATACTATTCCGGGCGGCGCTGCCGCAAGACCTTTCATTACTCATCACAACACGCTTGACATTGATCTTTATCTGAGAATTGCTCCCGAGCTTTATCTCAAAAGACTTATCGTTGGCGGCATGGAAAAGGTTTACGAAATAGGAAGACTTTTCAGAAACGAGGGCATGGACGTTAAGCATAATCCCGAGTTTACTACTATTGAGCTTTACGAAGCTTACACCGACTACCGCGGAATGATGGAGCTTACGGAGAAGCTTATCAACAAGGCTTGTCTTGCAGTGAACTCAACGGATCAGATCGAGTATCAGGGCGAGCAGATAGATCTTTCGCTGCCGTTTAAGAGAGTTTCCATGATGGAGGCTGTCAAGGAATACACGGGCGTTGATTTCAGTGAGTTCATCGGTGATACCGAGAAGGCAAAGGAGATCGCCAAGGAGCTTCACCTGGAAGTAAAGGCAACCGACACTTGGGGCAATATTCTGAACACGGCTTTCGAAGAGAAGGTTGAGGAAAATCTTGTTCAGCCGACATTTATTTATGACTATCCGGTTGAGGTTTCGCCGCTTACAAAGCGTAAGAAGGGTGTTCCGCAGATAGTTGAGCGTTTTGAACTGTTCGCTACGAGAAGAGAGCTTGCAAATGCGTATTCCGAGCTTAACGATCCTATTGATCAGAAAAAGCGTTTCGAACATCAGCTTATGCTCAGGGACAGCGGCGACGATGAGGCTCAGCTTCTTGACAAGGACTTCCTTACGTCGCTTGAGTACGGTATGGCTCCCACAGGAGGTATGGGAATGGGTATCGACAGATTGGCAATGCTGCTTACTGACAGCGCTTCCATTCGTGATGTTTTGCTGTTCCCGACGATGAAGCCGCTTGATAAATAATGAGATAGTTAAAGAGAGAATCGGATACGTCCGACTCTCTCTTTTTGTTTGGTTTGGATCGATAGTGTTTATTATTTTAATTTGGGAATATTCCCGTAATCGGGTATTCACCAAGCGTTTGCGTAAGCTTTTTTTCGTATTCTGTGTAATCCTCGAGTTCTGCAAGCAAGTCCTCTTTTTTGTCTGCGAGAAGCTCTTTGTCGTTCAAAAGAGTTTTGTAACGATAAGGCTCGCTTTCAACTATTTTTTGTATGTCTTTGTTTAAAGCTTCAATTCTTTCTTCAATGTCGGGAAACTCCGTTTTGACGCTGTTTGTTATGGTGCGGTTTATAAGTATCTCCAGATTTTCAAGCTCTTCGGGCGAATCTGCATGAAAAGCTGCAAAG
>CACYDY010000295.1 GCA_902773245.1 uncultured Ruminococcus sp. | reverse complement strand
TCACCGGCTCTGCCTTTGGAAACTGCGGGCGCAAGGCGGAAGTGCCCTTGGGGCACCTTTGAAAAGGCCCCTGCGAAACTTTAATAACCTTTGCATCGCTAATAATTTAGGCAATTTCAAATGTCGTTTACAATAATAAACAATAGGAATCATATCGATTTACGATCAGGTTTCAGATCCTTTGGGATCCAGTATCCCTTTAAGTAAAATCCAACCACAAGGGCGGCAGATAATATCCAACCGATAGGCCACGAAAGCCAGATGCCCAACGTGTGGAGATTAGGTGACAAAACAAATGCCAAAGCAACTCTCAAAAGGAGATCCGAAAATGTTGAAGCAACAAAGAATCGCACTGCGCTTGATCCACGCATAATACCGTCAGCCGAAAGCTTGATCATTACCGTAAAATAAAACGGTGCAACGATCATTAAAAACTGCCTGCCCGTTTGCAAAGCGTCGGGTGTGGAATTATCCATAAACAACCCAACCATAAAAGTTCCGAGAAAGGTATAGACCAAAGTAAACGGAAGAGCTATTGCGATGCCTATTTTAACAGCGGAGCGGAAGCCTTGACGAACACGATCAATTTTTCCGCAGCCGATATTCTGAGCGGTGAAGTTGGAAACGGCATTTCCCGATGTGTTAAAAACAGTGACGGCAAATGTGTTCAGCTGAACGGCAACGCCATAGCCTGCGATGATCGCAGGAGAGTCAAAGCTGTTGACAAGACCCTGGATCATTAGATTACCAACGGAAACAAAGCTTTGCTGTAAAATACTGGGAATTGCCAGCACGAGTATTTTATTAAGAACAACAGAAGACAGCAGCGGCGGCTTTTTGTCGGTTTTAATTTTTTTAAGCTCGATCAAAAGAGCGATAAGCGCAAGCACGGAAGAAATTCCTTGAGCGATAAATGTCGCCCAGCCCACGCCGGCAACGCCCCAGTGGAAAACGGCAACGAAAACATAGTCAAGAATAATATTTCCCACAGATGACGCTATCAAAAAAAGCAAGGGTGTTCTCGAATTGCCCAACGCGTTGAAAGCGCCTGTGCAGATGTTGTAAAGATAGAGAAAAATAAAGCCGTAGATGTAGATTCTCAGATAAACCGCCGAGTCGTTAAAAATATCGGCGGGAGTTTTAAGCAGAACCAAAAGAGGATCACACAAAAAGAAGCTTACCACCGAAAGAACCACTCCTGCCGATAAGGCAAGAATTATTGAAGTAGAAACGGCTGTTTTAAGCTCGGTATACTTTTTTCCGCCAAAATACTGAGAAATAATGACGGAACAGCCGACATTTGTTCCCAACGCAAAAGCCATGATGATCATAGTTATCGGGTAAGAAGCGCTGACAGCCGCAAGAGCGTCAACACCGGCAAATCTTCCGGCGATCAGCTTGTCAGCCATGTTGTAAAACTGTTGAAAAGCAACGCTCAATACCATTGGAAGAGCAAATTTTATCAGTGTTTTTGTAGGATTATCTCGTGTCAGATCGGTCATAATAATCACACTCCGTAATTTTATCCATATTATATACTACACCGTCCGCCCCAAAAAGTCAAACATGCCCGCAGGAAATGTCTGCTTACATTTTGTCACATTTAAAAGTTTTCGCGCAAGCCTTTTTCAAAAGGCTTGCGGTTTCCAAAGGCAGAGCCTTTGGTCGCTGACGTAACAAAGCGGAAAAGATCAAAAAAATTTCCCTCAGCGAAATAAAAAACTATAAATCAAGGCATCTCTTTAAATGATAACTTTCGGTAAATATAAAAACAGGCAACAGCGCAGCGAATTGCCGGTTTGAGAAAAAAAGTGTTAAGGAACCACTGATTAAATCTTAACGCTTTAGAGTATAGCTTCCGCTCGGCAAAATTCAAAAGGAGATGAGATAATAATGTTGATCTCGGTAATAGTGATAGGTATGATCTTTATAACCTTTGTGGTCACTGCTTGTGTTTTTATCGGCAGAGAAAAGGGACACAGCGATAGCTGCAGCCATTGTGTGGGGTGTCCTTTTAGTGATAATTGCAGAAATAACTCCGACGAGGGATCGGAAAATAATTAAATTATGACACTAATTATGCCATCAAGGAATAAAAAGTTAATTTTGCTATTGATTTTTTTGTTAATATGAGTTATAATAACATTGTTAATATGTAACATTGTTATCGGTTTCAGCTGCTAAATCGTTTGATTCCTCGGATTTTATTACAAAATAACTAAGATAGGCAATATTCTTTAGCAGATCGGTGTTTGCTTAATTGCATTCGATAATTATAAGTTAAGACAATATTTTAGACAAAGTGGATCTTTGGGGTAGCTTTATGTTAGAATATGACGAACGGTTGGATTTTCTGACCACTTTCCATTCATTGGCTCATTTGAATTTTTCCCCTGTTTTGTCGCAAACCTCTCAGGGGGAATTTTTTGTACTTGCAGCTATAAGAAAGCTTGAAAAATTAGAAACAAAAAAGAATAACGGTATTTCAGGCATTGCTGACAGCCTTCATGTTTCTTCGCCGGCAATTTCAAGAACTATAACCTCGCTTGAAAACAAAGGGCTTGTTCAAAGAAATATTGATCGGCTCAACAGACGAAATACCAGGGTGCAGCTGACGGCGCTCGGCGACGAGGTTTTAAATAACGAATGCGATATGCTCTGTAAGTTCATGAGCAATGTTGTGAACAGAATGGGAGAGGACAAGATCAAAGAGCTTTTCAGACTCTCAAACGAGCTTATCGAAAACGTTGAAAAGGAATTAGGAAACGATTTGACACACTAAATCTTCAAAATACTTGCATTCTGTTCGATTTAGTTGTATACTATTAATATATATACAGAAAAGGATGTGTTTCACATGGCAGACGGTATCAGATTTATAGAAAAAAATGTTCTGCATACTTTGCCCGATGTAAAAAAGTATGCGCAGCTTTGTGAAGAAAATACAAAATTCGACCCTGAGCTTTACTATAAATACAACGTAAAAAGAGGACTGCGTGATCTCGACGGTAAAGGCGTTCTCACAGGTCTTACGGAAATATCCGAGATCAGACAAAACAAGATCGTAGACGGCAAAACTGTGCCATGTGACGGAAAGCTGTTTTACAGGGGCTATAATGTTGAAAATATTATAAACGGATTTCCTCATAATTCCAATTACGGATTTGAAGAGGTTACGTATCTTCTTTTGTTCGGTAATTTGCCGACAGAGGAGCAGCTTGAGGACTTTAAGTCTCTTCTCGCCGCTTATCGTGCGCTTCCCGATACATTTGTGAGAGATGTTATCATGAAAGCTCCGAATTCCGACATGATGAATGCGTTGGCAAAAAGTGTTCTGACGCTTCATTCCTATGACAATATGGCAAACGATATTTCTGTGGAGAATGTTCTTCGCCAGTCGCTTCAGCTTATTGCTCAGTTCCCGATGATCGCTGTGTATGCATATCATGCGTATAATTATGCAAACAGACACAGTCTGTTTATTCACAACCCCGACCCCGAAAAGTCAACCGCAGAGAATATCCTGATGATGCTTCGCCCCGACAAACAGTATACCGAGCTTGAAGCAAAGGTTCTTGATATTGCTCTCGTTCTCCACGCAGAACACGGCGGCGGCAACAACTCTACCTTTACCACTCATGTTGTTACAAGCTCGGGAACGGATACATATTCCGCAATAGCGGCTGCTTTGTGTTCCCTCAAAGGACCCAAGCACGGCGGCGCAAACGTTAAGGTTTGCGGTATGTTCGACGAGATGAAAGATGCTATAAAGGATTGGTCCGATGAGGACGAGGTAGAGTCATATCTTGAGAAAATACTTCACAAGGAAGCATTCGACAGATCGGGTCTTATTTACGGTATGGGTCATGCCGTTTATTCGATATCCGATCCGAGAGCAAGAGTATTCAGCGGATTTGTTAAGAAGCTTGCTCAGGAAAAGGATATGATGAAAGAGTACGCCCTTTATGAAAATGTAAGAAAGCTTGCGCCTATCGTTATCGGCAGGGAGCGTAATATCTATAAGGGCGTAAGCGCTAACATCGACTTCTACAGCGGTTTTGTTTATTCAATGCTCGGACTTCCGATCGAGCTGTATACTCCGCTTTTTGCAATTGCAAGAATTTCGGGCTGGAGCGCTCACCGGATTGAGGAGCTTATCAATGCCGGCAAGATCATTCGTCCGGCTTACATGAGCATTTCGAAAGAACGCAAGTACATTCCGATGGACGAAAGACAGTCGGCTGTCTGAGGTTTGTGCTGATAATAACAATTGTGACAGGACTTTTCTTGTGAGGTGTGATAATGCAGTTTCTTGCTCGGCTGAGAAGTAAATATCTGAAGCTTATGGACGGCAAATACGGATTGGATACGCTCGGCAAAGATATGTTTATTTTGTGGTTTATCATAGGTTTTGTCAATAATTTGCTCAGAAATCGGATCGTGACTCTCGTCAGTCTGCTGCTGCCGCTTTTTGCAGGACTCAGAATGTTATCGACTTCGTTTTATAAAAGAAGCAGCGAAAACAGAAAATACCTCAAAATAAAGGGTGATTCCTCCGAGTTTTTCAAAATTCAATACAAACGCATTAAAGAATACAAAACCCATCGCTACTATAAATGCAAAAACTGCAGTTCATATATTCGAGTAAAACGCAAAAAGGGCGAACATTACGTTGACTGCCCGAAGTGTGGAAAAGAATTTAAGGTCAAGATCAGATAACAGTCAGGCATGGTTTTTGAACGAGTAAACAATCTGTAAACATATTTTATCGTGTCGCCTTGAAGCGGCGAGTTAGCTTGGTTAAATTCCAAACTTAGGGACGCTTTCTGCCAAAGCGTCCCTCTTTCAAAAACAGTCCACCGGACTGTTTTTGAAATTCACCCTTGTAAAGGGCTGAAAGCTAAGGTGTTTCGCCGGCGGCACGACGGCGACCAAAGGCTCTGCCTTTGGAAACCGCAAGCCTTTGTAAAGGCTTGCGCGAAACTTTAATTAACAGATACTTAAGGAACCACTGATTAAATCACGCCCTAAGGGCTTGGTACTCATCTTGCTTGCCTTTTTTCGTCAAATTGCACTCAAATCGTTTGAAAT
>CACYDY010000294.1 GCA_902773245.1 uncultured Ruminococcus sp. | reverse complement strand
CTAAAGGATGGCGGGCTTCGCCCGCCGCCTATCGGGGCTTACGCCCCGAACCCTTCATACATTTACTCTACTCTTAAGTTGTGGATAATGATTGTTTAATAGATTTACTCATTTATAGTTTTATCATTCTCCGCAACTCAGGCAAAATCTGTAAATAACCTTCGGCTATGCGACGCTTGTTAAAGTTTTGATCAAACCTTTTCAAATGTTTGCGGGGTCGATGGCAGCGAGCGAACTCCTGTCCTCCGATCAGAAACAAAAAGGTATATATGGCAGTAAATGGAAGAATTCATAATATCACATTAAAGCGCAACACTACATATTGTGGTAATAAAAAAGCAAAAAAACAATTTTTCACACTCGTTTCAAGCGTTGATTTATTCGATTGCAATGCCGTTTTCGGAAGCTTTCAGAAAAAATTTTTCTTTTTTCTCTCATGTAATCAAAAAATCCAAATTACAATATATAGTATATATATCGTAGTTATGGCACAAAATATTGTTCGATTTTAGTTTTTTCAACAAAAATCCCGATTTTAACGAATTTGGGGAAAAATTTTGCTTTATGCACTTGACAGGATAGGAGTTATAATATATACTTAATCTTGCTCACCTCTTTCGGGTGACACAATATATAGTGTAAAGGAAAAAGCTTTACACCTTATTTTCGGAATGATGAAAACAAATCCCGGATTTGTTTTCGCATTCCACGCATTACAATTGAAAAATTATTTAATATAAATTGGAGGCTTAATTGATGATTACTGCTATTGTAAAACGTGACGGAAGGACTGTTCCTTTTAACAAAGACAAGATTGCAGAAGCTATTTTTAAAGCGGCAGCCTCGGTTGGCGGTAAAAATATGAAGGTAGCCCGTGATCTTGCCGATCAGGTGGTTGCTTACTTGATAAAGGAGCTTGGTGATAACTGTGTTCCAAGCGTTGAACACGTTCAGGATATCGTTGAAAAAATTCTCATCGAAAACGGTCACGCAAGAACTGCCAAGGAATACATACTCTACAGAGCGGAACGAACAAGAATGCGCACTATGAACACAAAGCTCATGCGTATTTATGAGGATCTCACATTCAAATCGGCGAGGGATAACGATATCAAACGTGAGAATGCAAACATTGACGGAGACACCGCAATGGGCACTATGCTGAAATACGGCTCCGAGGGCGCTAAACAATTTTATGAAATGTATATCCTCAAGCCCGAACACGCAAAAGCTCACATTGAAGGAGATATTCACATTCACGATCTTGATTTTCTCACTCTCACGACGACCTGCTGTCAAATCGACATCGAAAAGCTTTTTAAAGGCGGTTTCTGCACGGGTCACGGATTTTTAAGAGAACCAAACGACATAGCAAGCTACAGCGCTTTGGCGTGCATTGCTATTCAATCAAACCAAAACGACCAGCACGGAGGTCAGAGTATCCCAAATTTCGACTACGGAATGTCAAAGGGTATTATCAAAACATACAGAAGAATTTACAGACAGAATCTCGCACGTGCAGTCGAGCTTCTGTGCGATGAGGAAAACGCTAAGGATAAAGCCTTTTCGATCGCTGACAAAGCCGAGGAGATCTCGGGAAAAATCCCAAGACTTGACGACGGCGAAGAATACCAAGACGCCGAGCTTCGGATTCTGGTTGAAAATTACGGAGAAAAGATCGGCGGAAAGCTGCAGAGATTTGCATACAAACATGCGCAGTCCGAAACAGACAGAGCCTGCTATCAGGCAATGGAAGCTCTCGTTCATAATCTTAACACCATGCACAGCCGTGCAGGCGCTCAGATCCCGTTCAGTTCGATAAACTACGGAACAGACACTACTCCCGAGGGCAGAATGGTTATCAAAAACGTTCTTCTCGCAACCGAAGCAGGACTCGGAAACGGTGAAACACCTATCTTCCCTATCCACATTTTCAAAGTTAAGGAAGGCATAAACTTCAATCCGGATGATCCCAACTATGATCTTTTCAAGCTTGCAATGAGAGTTTCGGCAAAGCGTTTGTTCCCGAATTTCAGCTTTATTGACGCTCCGTTCAATCTTCAGTACTACAAAGAGGGACACCCCGAAACCGAATGTGCTTATATGGGCTGCCGAACAAGAGTTATGGCTAACAATTATGACAAAACAAGAGAGATCGTTTCAGGCAGAGGAAATCTCAGCTTTACGTCAATTAATTTGCCAAGACTTGCCATTCTCAGCAACGGCAACATAGACTTTTTCTATGAACAGCTTGATCAGAAGATCAGTCTTGTTATTGATCAGCTTCTTGCAAGATTTGAAATCCAAGCAGACAAAACTCCCCGAAACTATCCTTTCCTGATGGGTCAGGGCGTATGGATAGATTCCGACAAGCTCAGCATTGACGACAGCATCAGAGAGGTTCTCAAGCACGGCACGCTTACTCTCGGATTTATCGGACTTGCGGAGTGCCTGAAGGCTCTCATCGGCAAACACCACGGAGAAAGCAAAGAGGCTCAGAATCTCGGACTTGAAATTGTGGGCTATATGAGAAGAAAAATGGACGAAGCCGGTCAGAAATACGGACTTAACTTTTCGCTTATCGCAACTCCTGCCGAGGGTTTGAGCGGCAGATTCGTAAAAATGGACGCTAAACGTTTCGGTATTATTCCCGGAGTTACCGACAGAGATTATTACACAAATTCTTTCCACATTCCTGTTTACTATCCGATTTCCGCATTCGACAAGATCAAGCTCGAAGCGCCTTATCACGCTCTCACCAACGGCGGACACATCTCTTACATTGAGCTTGACGGAGATCCTCTACAAAATTTGGACGCTTTTGAAAGCGTTATCAGAATGATGAAGGAAAGCGGTATCGGTTACGGATCTATTAACCACCCTGTCGACAGAGATCCATGCTGCGGATTTACCGGAATTATCGGGGATACGTGTCCTCAGTGCGGCAGACAGGAGCATGATGACGGAGTAGGCTTTGAGCGTATCAGACGTATCACAGGCTATCTTGTAGGCACTGTAGATCGCTTTAACAATGGCAAAAAAGCCGAGGAACACGACAGAGTAAAACACAACGTTAACGAGCTTTCTTCTGCCGAACAGATTTAAGTTTTTATCGGCTAAATGTTTCTGAGTTGAGATTCCGATTTTTCTTGTAATACTTCCCGCCGGTAAGGTCAGCTCTTAATATGATATTATAAACTGAAAAAAGGTTGCATTCTATTTCGAATGTAACCTTTTTCACATTGCTTTTTACAAACAAAAAGAGACGCTCCAAAGAACGTCCCTTATCCTTATAATATTATTAATTACGTCTGAAATTATTTCTTCTGTCGTTATTTCGAGGTCTTCTCTGCTGAGTGCTGATGTCGTTTTCAGGCTTCAAGCCTTCAACTTCGATGAGAGCGTCACGGCGAGAGAGATTCAGTCTGCCCTTGTCGTCGATTTCAAGAACCTTTACGATAATCGTATCTCCTTCGGTTACAACGTCTGATACCTGCTCGGTACGCTTAACGTCAAGTCTTGAAATGTGGCACAAGCCCTCCATTCCGGGAGCGATCTCTACAAATGCGCCGAATTCCATTAATCTGGTAACTCTGCCATAGAAAATTGCACCGATCTCAGGACCGTTTGCAATAAGCTCGATTGCGGAAATTGCACCCTTGCACTTATCCGTATCCATACCGCTGACAAAAACATTTCCTGATTCGCCGTTCTCTTCGATATCGACCTTAACCTCAAACTGAGCCTGAATTTCCTTGATAACCTTGCCGCTCTTTCCGATAACCTCGCTGATTTTATCAGCCGGAATAACCGTTGTGAACATCTTCGGAGCATATGGAGAAAGCTCTTCTCTCGGCTTGTCAATAGCCTTGAGGATCACTTCATCAAGAATATAGTTGCGTGCGGTGTGAGTTTTCTCAAGAGCTTCCTTTACCATTTCGGGAGTCAAGCCGCTGATCTTCAAATCCATCTGAATTGCGGTGATACCGTCCTTTGTACCTGCAACCTTGAAGTCCATATCGCCGAAGAAATCTTCAAGTCCCTGAATATCGACCATTGTCATCCATCGCTCACCTTCGGTGATAAGACCGCATGAGATACCTGCAACGGGAGCTTTGATCGGAACGCCTGCGTCCATGAGCGAAAGCGTTGATCCGCATACAGAACCCTGAGATGTCGAACCGTTTGAAGAAACAACTTCACTTACAAGACGGATAGCATACGGGAACTCATCCACAGAAGGAATAACGGGAGCAAGCGCTCTCTCTGCAAGTGCGCCGTGACCGATCTCACGTCTGCCGGGGCCTCTGCTTGGCTTTGTTTCGCCAACGGAGTAGCTCGGGAAGTTATAGTGGTGGATATATCTCTTCTCTTCCTCGTCGTCGATTCCGTCAAGAATCTGCTTGTCGGAAACAGGGCCGAGTGTTGTAATAGTGAGGACCTGAGTCTGACCTCTTGTGAAAAGACCCGAACCGTGAACTCTCGGAAGTATGCCAACCTCGGAAGCCAAAGGTCTGATATCGTCCATTCCTCTTCCGTCAACACGCTTCTGTTCGTCAAGCAGCCAACGGCGAACGATGAACTTTTGTGTCTTATACAGGCAGTCATCGATCTGAGCTTCCATTTCCGGATAGATCTCATCAAATTTAGCGTGAACAGCCTCATAGATCGGCTTCAAGCGTTCATCTCTGACTGTTTTGTCATCGGTATCGAGAGCTGCCTTTACGTCCTCCTCACAGAAAGCCTTGATAGCTTCAAACATATCATGATCGGGTTCGTTGCTTGGATAAGAGAATTTCTCCTTTCCGATCTCAGCCTGAATGCCCTTGATAAACTCGATGATTTTCTGATTTGCCTCGTGACCTGCCATGATTCCGTTGTACATGACCTCGTCGGAAACACAGTCTGCGCCTGCTTCGATCATAGCAATTCTGCTGTCTGTGGAAGCAACCGTCACAGCCATTTTGCTGACTGCACGCTGCTCCTTGTTCGGGTTGATAACATACTCGCCGTCAACGTAACCTACGGAAACGCTGCTAACGGGGCCGTTCCACGGAATATCGGAAATTGACAGTGCAATGGAAGTTCCTACCATTGCGGTGATCTCGGGTGAACAATCGGGATCAACCGACATAACCGTTGCTACTACGGAACAGTCGTTTCTCATATCCTTCGGGAACAAAGGACGAATCGGTCTGTCGATAACTCTTGAAACAAGAATAGCCTTCTCTGAGGGTCTGCCTTCTCTTTTGAGATATGAACCGGGGATCTTTCCGACAGCGTAGAGCTTCTCTTCGTAGTCAACGGAAAGCGGGAAAAAATCCACTCCGTCACGAGGCTTCGGAGCAGCCGTTACAGCAACCTGAACGACTGTTTCGCCGTAACGAACCAAGCATGAACCGTTTGCAAGCTGAGCCATTTTTCCCGTTTCGACAACAAGCGGGCGACCTGCAAACTCTGTTTCAAATACTCTGAATTTGTCAAATGTCTTAATTGAATTTGCCATTTTATTAATCCTTCCTTATTAATAATAGAAATCGGGAAGGCGGAATTTAGCAATAAAATATGTGTTTCCAAAAAAGCTGAGAAACATATATTTTACCGCTAAATATAACCGTCTGCCCATAATCAGAATTTTTGGGGGACAGACGAATACATCTGCCCCCTTGTTTTGAAATTACTTACGAATACCGAGTCTTGAAATGATCGAACGATATCTCTCGATGTCAACCTTTGTGAGGTAGTTCAAAAGATTTCTTCTCTTACCAACCATTTTAAGAAGACCGCGACGTGAGTGGTGATCCTTCTTATGAGTTTTGAGGTGCTCTGTGAGGTCGTTAATTCTTTTTGTAAGAACTGCGATCTGTACCTCGGGAGAACCTGTGTCACCCTCATGAGTTGCGTATTCAGCCATAATAGCAGTTTTCTCTGCCTTTGTCATAGTAAAATCCACCTAACATAAATATTATTTACCCATTTTGCGGAATCATTCACAGTGCGTGGTTAGGTGAGCGCTTAAAAAGCTTAGTCCTCCGACCGTGAAAGGGGCATTACCGGCGCTTTGTCCGCGAAAAACACAGCATAGCAAGACTGCACGGACACAAGCGCACTGTTATTATAACACAAAAAGAACCGTTTGTAAAGTATAATTTGAAAAAATATACTTAAAAATCAATCCTCTGCGTTTTCCTTTTTCATTTTCAGGATCATATCTTCAATGGTTTCTTTCTGAGAGGAATTGAGTGAACGGAAATTCACCAAAAGCGTCTGTTCACGCTTTTGGATGGTGTACATCTTCTCTCTGAGCTTCCATGAATCATCACGAAGAGTAGTGTAATTCTCGTCAGGTTCGTTGTTATCGAATTCGGAATCTCCTACCGCATCCATAAAAACATTATAACTTATGTTAAAAATGTTAGCAAGCTTAATGATCATGGAGCCGCTCGGATGGGTAGTTCCCGTTTCGTAGTATGCATAAGTTGATCTCTCAACGTTCAATGCATCAGCGACCTGCTTCTGGGTAAGTCCGGCATTCTCTCTGCATTGGCGCAGCACCAAAGAAAATTTACTGTTTGTCATATTAGATCATTCTCCAAGTATAATTTTTTTACACATTACGCATTAAAACACCTGTAATAAATTCCGATCAAAACACAACGACAAAGCAACCACGGATCAGTTTTCAATACAGTTGATACTAACAATAACATCAATTTAATTTTTGCGGATTCAAATGCTGAGGTACGGAGATATAAAAAATTATTAAAAAATTGTGTTTTTACTGTACAAAAACAAAAATATGTGATAAAATATCAGTTGTTGTAATTTGGTTGTGAATGCCTTCAAACTTCGCCGCAGCCGAAACTCTTTTCGGAAAACAAAACTCGGCAGGGTCACATTTGGGCGAACAACCGAAATAATAGACGAAATTTATACACTTATGATACCACATTTTTTTAAAATTGTAAAGTAGGTTTTTAAATAAAATAAAATTATTTTATTTATTTTTGTTTGAGAAAAATATCAAAGGAAGTGATGATCAGTGATAGTCATGGCTGTTGATCTCGGGAAAGCAAGAACGGGGATCGCCGTTTGCGACAAAACGATGTTTTTGGCTTCTCCGGTTTGTGTTATCGAGGAATGGAACAGAGAACGGCTTGCGGAAAAAATATCCGAGCTTGCACAGCGTGAAAAAGCCGAGCTTATAGTAATGGGGCTTCCAAAAAATATGGACGGCTCGGAAGGCGAAAGCGCCGCCGGTGCAAGAGAATTTTCACGGACGCTTTCGCAGCACACCACGATCCCAATACAGCTTTTGGACGAAAGATGTACCACAATTATTGCGCACAAATATCTCAGCGACAACAATGTCAGAGGAAAAAAACGAAAAAAGACGGTTGACGCCGTTGCTGCGACCGTTATTCTTCAGAACTATCTCGACTCGCTGAAGCGATGATCGAACAGGAGGTAAAAAATGAGTGGAAAATTAAAATACGACGACGATCCGATCCCCAAGAAGATCGACGATTCATTTTCAATGCATGAAAAAGTCGCTAACCTTTTTCTCATAAGCATGTTCACGCTTTTTCCGATTGTAATGAGCGACAAGCTTTTTGACGTAAGAAACGACCGTTTGCATTACTTTATTACAACAACCATTATTTTTCTGTGTCTTGTATTGTCAACGCATATCTGCTTTATCGACAAAGAAAAATGGCCGAAAAAAATATTCAAATTGGATATTACCGATATCGGTATGCTTTCATTTTTGGTTGTCTGCGGAATTTCGACTCTGCTTTCCGATTACAAAAAAGAATCCTTCACCGGTGAAGCGGGAAGAAACTCGGGACTTATTTTAATGGGAGTATATTTCCTGTGCTATTTCCTGATTTCGAGATATCTGAGATACAAGGAATTTGTATTCGACATTTTTATTTTCACTTCGACCGTAGTCTGCATAATTGCGGTCATGCATGAGTTTTACTTTGACCCTTTCAACATAGTCAACACCATTTCGGAGGATCAGCGAAGCATTTTCATTACAACGATCGGAAACATAAACATCTTTTCTGCGTTTGTCTGCGTTGCTCTTCCGGTTGTGACGGCAATGCTTGTCATGTCGGAGGACGCCGTTGTATCTCTGCTTTACTGCATCGGAACCGGCATTTGCTTTATGGGGCTGATAGTTGCCAACAGCGACAGCGGTTATTTCGGACTTGTTGCTTTTATGGCGGTTCTGTTTGTTTTCTCGTGCGGATCTGCTTCAAGACTGTTCAAATATTTTCTGTCCATATTTGTAATGCTTCTGTCAGGCAAGGTTCTGATGCTTATAGCGAAGCTTCTCAAAGAAAATATGAGAGCTTTGGATACCGTTCCCCACGCTCTGGTTTTCAGCAGCAGAATGTACATTTTCATTGCCGTATCGGGTGTATTGGCTTTGGCTATGTTCTTGGTAAAAACAAAATATGGCAGCGAACATTTTCCGAAAGCCGTTCAGATCGCAGCCGGCTGTTTGGTGGGAATCTCCGCATTGGGATTAGCCGCTGTTTTCTGCTATTTCAGTTTTATAGACACAACGACCGAGCTCGGTTCACTCACTAAATATCTTCGTCTTAACGATCAGTGGGGTACTCATCGAGGATACGCATGGATCAGAAGCGTAAGTCTTTTCAAAAACGGCGGAATCAAAAACATACTTGTGGGAACGGGTCCCGACACATTCGGCCCTGTGATCAAGGCTATCTACCGTGAGGATATGCTCAAAAGACACGGCAGCGTGTTTGACAACGCTCACAACGAGTATCTCAACTATCTTGTAACGGTCGGCGCTCTGGGACTTGCGGCATATCTTACGGCACTTATTTCGCTTGTTGTGAGATGTATCAGAAGAGCAAGCGGTTCTCTCAAATTCCTTATAGTTATTCTTGTGATAGTATCGTACTGTTCGCAGGCAATGTTCAACCTGGCTGTTCCGATCGTAACTCCCTACCTGTTTGTTTTTCTCGGTATAGGCGAGTCGTATATCAGACGTTTTGACGCGCAGGAAAAAAACGCTGCAAAAGCGGAAAAATAATTTATTATTCTAAAAACTATAAATGAGCAAATCTATTGAACAATAGTCAAAATGCACAAAGGTTTTATAAAAATGCCGCTGAGCGGCATTTTTGGGAGCAATATATCGTTAAGGGCGCTGCCTTTGGAAACCGCCAGTACCCCAAGGGCACTTCCTGCGGGGCGCCTTTTGAAAAAAGCTGGGCAAAAACTTTAATTGTTCTCTTTCAAACTCTTTGTGCAATTTTTAAAATTGCTCATTTATAACCACTGTCCACAACTTAAGGATTTGTTCCTGTCGACCCAAGGCTTTGGTTCTATT